>JBAXQP010000286.1 GCA_037131655.1 bacterium
GCCTGGGGTAGGGTCGAGGCCTGCTTTAAACCTGAGTCCATTCTACCCAAAAGGTTGAGTCGAAGCGACTCAGGTTTGTCAATTATGTAAACCTAGGAGCTGCGGAACTTATTCCCACAGTCATTGGGTTTGCCTGGAACCTCGGACAGGCCGCTGTTTCGAAGCAGTTCGGACATTCCCACCTACATTGGGTTTGCCTGGAACCTCGGACAAGCCGCTGCTTCGAAGCAGCTCGGACATCCCACTCCCCTTGGAAGAGTTCAATGAGTTGGGTTGGTTACTGTTTGAGGGTGTTAGGACTACGTCAAACCTTCGGAGGCAGTCCAAGTCGCTGGTTTGTATCTACTCGCGGCGTCTCGACAGGACTAGCCCTGGCCCTGGCCCTTAGCTACACAAAAATCCTTGGTGTTGAGAAGAGATCAGTCCTTGCTTTCATTATGGTCTCTGCCTTAATTCTGACTTATATTTTTACTTCCGGAATTTCATTAGCGCTTCGAAATAAGGCCCCGGATGAAATTAGAGATGAAGAGTATTTCGGCTTTTTAACTCTTATCGGGTTAGCAGGAATTATTGTTGCAATTTTGAACTGTTGCCTTCTATTTTTCTATTCTTATTTGAAAACCGACATTCCCGGTCCTATTTATGTGGTGTGTTTTGTTTATAGTTTCTTTGCTTGCGTAAATATGGGCTATCAAGATGCATTGCTTGCAATGAATAATTTGAAACTTGCAACCATTTTCGACTTTACAACAGTTGCCGTCCAAATTGCCACAATGACCTTTTTTATTACATTAAGTCAGACTAGTTTAATTATTAGTGTATTTATAGGCTTTATATTCTCTTATGCCCTCATCTCATTCGCGACTGGTGCAGTTTTTCTTAATTCCTTCTCAGTCAACTTCTCTTTACTTTCGAGTGGGGTGCGAAGTATTCTTAAACAGAGCCGCCAACAGCACTTGTTTGGAATTGCAAATGGTTTAGTTGATCGGATTGACAGGTTCATCATCGGCTTAATTTTACCTATCGGAATTCTCGCGAAGTATGCATTGCTATCCAGTATCATCTCTTTCGCTCGATTCTTTCCAGATACGGCAGCCAAGTTAAATCTCTTGCGTCACCATCAAGGAAAAGCGAAAAAAGGGATTTCTTCTGACCCTGGAACCGTACTAGCCATCATTGCTGCCGGGGTTCTCTTCGCATTGTGCGCTCAGTTATTCATCAAGTTTGTTTTTGGCGATATATGGCTTCTTCCCCTTTCCGTTGGGTTTCTATTCGTAGCCCAAGAGGTTCTAAGAGGAAACTACCAAATCAAGGCGATCGAACTTATAGCTCGGGGTGGTAAATCAGAGATATCTAAAATCTCTCTACTCCTTATTCTTTTGTCCATTTCATTTATAACTCTCGGGTCTTTAGTTTTCGGTGTTTTTGGGGTGCCTCTTGCGATGGTTTGTGTTTACTTTATATTGACATTACAAATCACAAAAGTACTTAAAAGGGTAAAGAATGTCGGTTGATATATCGGTAATTATTCCGTTGTACAACAAAGAGGAGTTCATTGAACGCACTCTCAGGAGTGTTATTGAACAAGATATTGAAAATTGGGAATGCATTATTGTTGATGATGGTTCAATAGATTCCAGTATGGAGAAAGTTAAAGATTTTATTAAGGCTAACCCTGGTAATTGGAATCTAGTCTCTCAAGAGAATTCTGGACAAACCGCCGCCCGAAACCATGGCGTGAGGATTGCGACGGGCAAGTACCTGGCTTTTCTTGATGCAGATGATTTATGGCCAAAGGATAAGCTGCGATTACAGTTTGACGCTTTAGAAAGTGATCACGATGCGATCTTGGTACTTTCGGCGTTTGCGATTTTTAAGGATCATTTTTCTACTCCCCGTGTCGTTCGCCATAGAAATCCCACGAGAATGAATAAGCGGTGGTTATTTATGAGTGGGTTTGGGGGAGGATTAGAATCAGTGGGGATGCTGCGTCGAGGCATGCTGTTGGATGATGAGATGTTTGATTCTTCTCTCTCTACCTCATCAGGTTTGGATCTATCTCTTCGGTTGGCAGATATTGGAAGGATTATTCTGTTACCTCAAGTTGGTTTGTATTACCGGATCAATACAGGCCAGTGGCATGCCGATACAAATGAGTTGGGACGAAATTTGAATATTTTGTGCTTGCGATATCAAGCTAGATTTACCCAAAATTTGGCCCAGAGCCATTCAGCATATTTGTTCTGGGTTTCAGCAAGGTCCCATGGAACGAAGTACCTTGTACTCTCTTTGTTTCAGGCTCTTCTATCTCCTCGGAATAGGCGACTTTCTATTCTGATAAATCTCATATGGCGGAATGCCACTTCAGCCCAACTAGGTAGATCCATGCGAAGTGAAACATTGACTGCTATTAATCACTTAGATAGGTAGTTGAGCCCGATGTTATGCCCGATTTGAAGAGTTAATATGTCTCTATGAACCTTTTCTTCGTAGTTATCACCTATGGAATCACTGTTGTTGCCCTCGCCCTTATGGTGGTTCGAACCCGGCAGTTAATAGGTATCTACAAGAAGGGTCAGCCTGATCCAACTCGAAGCAACGATCGCGGTAAGCGCCTTCGCATGGCAGCTCGAGAGATCTTCGGCCATACCAAGATGTTTAATTTCACCATTGTTGGCTTTGCGCACTGGTTTGTTATGGTCGGCTTTGTTGTTTTGTTTGGAACATTGATTACCGCCTATGGTCAATTATTTAACCCAGAGTTCGCACTTCCAGTTATCGGACATTTGTGGCCATATGAATACTTCACTGAGCTAATCGCTTGGGCGACAGGCATTGGAATTGTTACTTTAATTGGAATTCGCCAAGTTACACGTTTTGTTAAGAAGGGCCGCACGTCACGTTTTTACGGCTCTGGAATGGTCAAGGGTTACTACGTTGAGGCGACAATTCTTGTCATTGTTTTCTGTGTCATCGCCTTGCGCGGTTTAGAGGGTGCATTATCCGATGAGACTAAGTGGAATCGTCATTATGTAACGACTTGGTTTATCGCATCGATGTTTAAATCGTGGTCACTTGGTCAACTCACATCCACGGTTCAGTTAGTCGCAACTATTAAAATTGTTGTATCGATGGCCTGGTTTATTGTCATCGCCAGTAACTTAACTATGGGTGTTGCTTGGCACCGATTCTTAGCGCCATTTAATATCTTCTTTCGGCGCAACGCTGATGGTAAATCTTCCCTTGGGCCATTGCCGGCGATGTTGTCGCATGGCGAAGTTATTAACTTTGAAGATCCGAAAGATGATGACGTCTTTGGTCTTGGTACACGCGCCGATATAACCTGGAAGGGTTTATTGGATATGTCTTCGTGTACAGAGTGCGGTCGCTGCCAATCTCAGTGCCCAGCTTGGCACACCGATAAACCACTGTCACCAAAGCTTTTAATCATGGCTATGCGCGATCACGCCTTCGCTAAAACCGTTGAAAATGA
>JBAXQP010000287.1 GCA_037131655.1 bacterium
CAACAGTATCCCGCCAATGGCTACTTTCTTGACATTGCTTTGGTATCCCCCGATGGCACCAAGAAGTTGAATGTCGAAGTCGACAGACGTGCGACGCATTGTGACTCATTTGGACGACGCAAAATGCGCGATGTGCTCCGGGATACCCGATTACGAGCATCGGGTTGGGCAATACAACGTTTTTGGGCAACTGATCTGCGAGCAGATATGGATGCGTGCACTGTTAAAGTCGAGCAAGCATGGAACAAACTAACCGATGAGATGACCGCATTATGACATACCAAACCAAGAAATCAACCAGTACGACATCTCTTACAGGCGTATTGCTGCTAGTTGCAACCCTCGTGTTCGCTATCTTAGGTTGGGCTTTGTACAAAGGACTTGGCCCGCAAATTAAAGCAAATGTAGCTACACAAAGGGTTCAAGCACTGGAAGCAGATGAGACCGCACTTAAATCGCGAATTCTCAAATTAAACGGCGACACCGCAACTGCGCAAATCGAAACAGATCAAAAAAAGAAAGCGTTGCTGGAACAAGAAACCCTGCTGGCTCGCTCCCAGAGTGAGCAAAAACGCGTTGACGAACTCTGTCGTATCGCCGTTGCCAACCGGATAACGGAAGAAAATAAGCGCATAGATACAAGCGCAACGAATTTGGTCCTTCGGTTGGCAATCAGTCAGCTCGAACAAGAGGTTAAGGCGCTTAGCGCGATTAATTCCAAACTGCAACTGGGTCAAGCCACGGCAGAACAGGCGCTTGCAAATGCGCAAAAGGCTGCCAGTGAGGCACGAGGTAACGCGGCCAAAGAACAGGAAACGCTTAAATCCATCGGCCTCCAAGCAAATTCGATTCGGGAAGACCTCGTGTCCTTCACCGGCCAGCGCGATGCCGCCAAACGGGCGCATGAATTGACCCTTGCAGAATTGCGTGCAGCCCAAAATCAACTGGTGCAATGTCAGGCGGATATTAAACCCCTGCAAGATGCCGAAAAGCAAACCCGCCAAGATCTCGCTGCCGCAGACGCCCAATTAAAACTGGCGGCCGAAAAACTTCTTGCAGCAAAAGAAGCCGAAGCCCAGTCAAGAATAGGCGAGGCTTCATCGCGACAACGTCTTGAGGATCTACGAAGGGAAGAAGCCTCACAACGCAGGGTTGTCGAGGCGTTAAAGGTAGATATAACTGCCTTACAAACCACCATCCGTGCGGCCGTCAAACCCGACGCATCGAAGTAACAGTGCCGACGATGCAGGAATGGTCTCAATTCTGTCTATTGCATAAGGAGTCATCATGGATCAGATAGCTATTTACATTATCGCCGCCGTTGTTGCATTCGCGGCCATCCTTTTCGCTTTCGCCATTGCGTGGATCGCATCGCGGAAACGAGATGAATTGATAAGCGAAATGACCCTATTGCAGGCTAAGATTGATGACACTGAAGACGCAAAAGTATTACGCGCGCGACTGGAGTTTTACAAGGCCGACCTTTCCGCAAAAGAGGAGATCATTCGCCAGGGTGAATCGGCTAAACATTTTCTGAATGAGCGTCCAACATTAGACGCTGAACGGAAAGCACTGGAGGAAGCACTTGCATCACGAACCACTGCACTCAGCACGCAAATAGCAACGATTCAGAACCTAACAGAACGCGCCGACAAACTTGTGCATGAAATCGCTTCCATGGAGGGCGAGCGCGATCTCTTGGAAAAGGAAATTGCTCGGCTCAAAGAAGAAAAAAAAGAAAAGGAAATGCAGGCCACAAAACTACAGGCCGACGTAGAGGCAGCAAAAGGTGTTCTAAAAACTATCAATAAAGATATTGCGACAGCAGAATCGAAGAAAGACGACCTGACGCCGAAAATCGCAAAACTTGAAAAGCAGAATCAAGACTTAGAAAGTGCTGCAAAACAAATCAAAGATGAAATCGCCAAACTGCAAACACGAATTGACACGCTACAACCCAAGGTGAAGGAGTTTGAGGCGATTGGAAAGGCGCTGGAGGGCGCGAAGGCGATCCAAAAGGAGATTGCTAAAACCAACGAAATATTGTTGAAAGATCTGGCGACCATCGCAGAATCGCGAAAGACCGGTAACATTGTACTTCGACAGGCCGCATTCGAAGGACTGATTCACGAACCCCCGTTCTCGCAACCTAAAGCAAACAAGCAGTTCGATACGGAGGCTACCGCACTTGCCCAGTTGAATGAATATGTGCATAGGCAGAAGTTTGATTTGCCTACTCGTCTTCTGTATGCCTTCCACACCTCATTGAAAACATCAGATATTTCAAGTCTGACAGTCATGGCCGGCGTGAGCGGCACGGGTAAAAGCGCTTTACCCAATTTGTATGCCAAGGCTATGGGTATCCACATCGTCTCGCTTGCGGTTGAACCGCGATGGGACAGCCCGAAGGATCTGCTAGGGTTCTTTAACTATGTCACCAACCGCTATGAAACGACCCAGTTGGCTAAAGCCTTGTTCCAGTTCCAAGGGTACCACAACGGGGACACGCTTAAACCTGATCCAGATCTCAGAGATTACATGTTTATGGCTATGCTGGACGAGATGAACCTCGCACGAATAGAGTACTATTTCAGTGAATTCCTAAGTAAGCTTGAGGATCGCAGACGCGGCAAGATGGACACTCTTGCGCACCGTCGAAAAATCGGTTTAGAAGTTTTTCCCGGTGCTAAGGGATTCGATCCCGAAAGTAAAAAACCGTTCATCGAACAGCCAATTCAACTCTTTGCTAACTACAACACCCTGTTTGTCGGGACCATGAATGAGGACGAAACGACCCAAAGCCTGTCCGACAAGGTTATCGACCGCGCGAATGTTCTCTACTTCGGCCGTCCCGCTGAACTCCAGCCTAGAACAGAGGTGGCAGAAAACGTTGGATCCGAAATGTTGCGTCACGAGGTCTGGGAACAATGGTATAAAGAAGTAAAGAACGGAGATACGGATGACAACCACAAGTTTCATAGGCCCAAGGCACTGTTATGGGAATTGAACGACGTGCTGACACGACTTGGCCGTCCATTCGCCCACCGTACGTACCAGGCGATGCTCTCGTATCTTGCCAACTATCCCTATGGGGCGGCGCCATTCATTGATGAGGCTGAGCTGCAGGGGTTTTTCACCCGTCCACTGGCCGACCAAATCGGCATGCGTATCATGCCAAAACTACGCGGACTAGATCTGGCGCAACATAAAGAGACCTTGGATGACGTATCTAAAATTCTGAGACAAGTCGGCGACAATACACTAATAGATGCCTTCGACAAGGCGACGAATCGTCAGAAGAACCGGTCAGGTTTCTTCCAATGGCAGGGCGTGAATTGGGAAACATTTGCCAGTCCCGAAAGCCGCTATTGCCCCGCCGGGGTTTATGAAGCGGTGGGCGTGGAAGAAGGCAAGCCGCGTTTGGTGATCAATGCGCAGAATTGCGTGCATTGCAAAACCTGCGACATCAAGGACCCGACGCAGAATATTGAT
>JBAXQP010000288.1 GCA_037131655.1 bacterium
GAAGCACCCCCGATTCTTGAAAACTGATCGTTAGGTTCCCCCTCAAAACCTTGGCAGTTGGCACGTAGTTGCTCTTTTTAACTGGTGCGAAATATTGGCGGCCAAGTGGAACACCCCATCGAAAAACCGCTATTATAATGAACGTAACAATAAGAACGCGTCCTGACCAAATAATCGCTGGTCTCATTTTTTCACCGTCTCTAATAGATCCTCGCCCATAGCGAGTTTTAGTCTAATTTCTGCCAAATACAGGCTTACCTTTGCGCTAAGGATTCCTATTGCAACCTGGCGCAGCGCTTCCTGAGCATCAAGAATCTCACGGTTCGAAGCTAAACCCTCTTCCACCAATCTCTGCGAAATCTTGAGAAAGTCCCTAGCAGTCTGCAAGTTCAAGGATAAAATCCTCAAAGAAGCCCCTTCCGCATCAACCGCACGACAAGCGTCACGGACTTCGGAAGCTATCCGATCAGCTTCGTAAACTCGCAAATCAGCCAGCAAGTCAAGTTGTCGCTGGTTAATCTTTGTTTTCTCGCGCAAATCGCGCTTATCTAGGATTACGCCGTATTGAAGTCCTATGCGAGCCGAATCCGAGTTGAGAAGGGAATCGCTGAATATACTGCTGCCGAAATTAGTTGATCTGTAACCGGCAACTATATCCAATGAATTGCGAAGCTGATCTTTTGATAAGGCTAGCTGGCGATGCTTGTCAACTAATTGCTGGTCATACTGTTTGAGCTCCAACCGGTTTTCCAGTGCTATTGAAACAGCTTTTATTGAATCAGGTGAAACATACTCTTTTTCAGGCACAATATCGGTCAATTCAACATTAGTTTCAATTCGTTCACCGATGGCGATAAGCAGATCATCGACCGCTGCTTTGGTATCAATTCGTTTCCGGTTGAGCTCGTCTTCCGCTTTAGCCACATTGACATCAGCGCGGGATACTTCGTTAAAGGTAACCAGGTCTGCTGCTGCGCGCTTTCTAGCGCCTTCAGCAACTGCACGCGCGATTTCAAGGGATTTTTCCTGCACTTTGGTTTCTTCCTGAGCAAGAAGCACAAACATATACGATTGAACCACTAAGTAAACAGTTTTTTGGCGCCTGAGATAGGTCTCATAATTTTGGATTGTTAAATATGATTTAGCGTCTTCGAGAGTATTCCATTGAGGTGATAACTTCCCACGCCCTTTCGTCAGTGGAATGCCCACTTCCAAACCAAGACTTGCTCGATCAGCCCCAAATGCCACTGGAGCGAAATCAAGTTTTGCGTCCATGCCGGAAAGAGCGTTATATTCGCCATGCCCAAATATCAGGCCTGTTGTGCCCATTTCTCCGGTTGTACCGCTAATAAAGGTATCAACTCCTGCTGTAGCTAAGGTGCGGATGTTGGCAATTGACAGGTTGGAGATCGAGTTTAAGCGTTCGGTCTCCATCTGCTTAATATCGGGGTTTTTAGTTAAAGACCTGCTGACCGCATCTTTAAGCGACAGCCTCAGGTTGTCAGCGGGAGCTTCAACCGCATGAACCGCATAACACGAGACAGAGAAAATACATACCAACACGCATAAGCGCATTTGCCCTACCAAAATCCTCTCTATTGCACGCACGCACATAATCGGACAACACTCCTTCGGATTCCAACTGATTACTATCCAACGTCGTAACTAATGCAAGTAAGTAAACAGCAAAAGTTAATTTCGCCGTCGGCATAAAGAATTCCTGTTAATGAAGAGAAAAATATTTATCCGAAACACTCCCAACCTACTGATTTCCCGTAGAATCTGGACTTTCTGGAGGTTGGACTTTAGGCTCAACGGTAGGAGTTGGACTTTCGTTAGCTGTATTATTGGTATCGGTTGTGATTGGGGTTGAGGCCGGTCGTTTTCGACGATGACGTGAGCGTGGGCGAGTTGTACTGCTCGTCGTACTGTCAGTTGAGTCCGAAGAATAACGATGGCGGCGTGATGAGCGGCCTGATCCTGAACCTGGCGTTACTTCTTGGATGGTAACTTCAACTGCATCAGAAGAAGCGGTATCACTGGGCGCTTGAGCAACTTCAGCGGGAGGAGTTACAAGCTGTTCATTTGACACTTGCTGTTTTTGAACGTTAATCTTTGAAATGGCACGCCACGGGCCAATTACATATATGCCCAATAGCAAACACCCAACAGGAATAACAACCCAAAAAAGAATTAACTTCAAAGCCTTAACAAACCATGATTCTGTTTCTTGTTCTAATGTTCGCATGCCTCTTCCTCCAATTAGAATCTACGCGACTAGGCTCTAGAAAGTCAATGCAAAGATTAAAAATACGTTGAGGATAATAGGAATTTCGGGCACCTTCGCAAGCTTGACAAACGTATATACCTATAGTGATAATTGACTAAAGAAATCAAGTTAATCAATTATAAAATAATTATGTCTTTTGGTATCTCACTTGTCAATGCGAAGTTAGATTACGCTCTAAGAGCCGTTGTGGACTTAGCTATGCAATCACACAATAATGCTAGCCAGAGCCGCGAGATTGCTGCTCGCCAAAAAATACCTGGTCCTTACTTAGACCAGATACTAGCCGAACTTAAACGTGCCGGTATCGTGCGAAGCGTCAGGGGCGCAGGTGGTGGGTATCTGCTCAACCGAAGCCCTGCCTTATTGAGCGTTGGTGAAGTGCTGCGCGCATTCACCGGAAGCGATCCCGCCGATTTGGATGATATCAATACAGACTCCTTCGACCCCAGTGCAACTTCAGTAGTTACTAAATTCCGCGTTCGTCTGGAACGATCAGTCGCTCATTTGTTGGAAACGACTTATATTTCCGATTTTGTGAATGAGAAATTGCGCTATGAAGACACCCAGAGCTTCATGCCAAACCTTTAAGCGTCATAACTAACCCACGGAGGAAGAAAATGCGTATTGCAAACAACATTATCGAATTAGTCGGAAACACCCCCTTAGTACAACTCAATCGCGTGTCTGATGGGAGTGCTGCGAAGATAGTTGCTAAACTCGAATTCTTTAACCCTCTTGGAAGTGTCAAAGATCGTATCGGCGTGTCCATGATTGAAGCTGCCGAGCGAGATGGCCTCATCAAACAAGATACAATTATTGTAGAACCCACCAGCGGCAACACGGGCATCGGGTTGGCCTTTGTGTGCGCTGCTAAAGGCTATAAATGCCTATTGGTTATGCCTGAATCGGCATCCGTGGAACGCCGTACATTGCTTCGAGCATTAGGAGCAAAACTTATTCTTACTCCCGGCCCGGAAGGTATGCCCGGCGCAATTCGTAAAGCTGAAGAAGTAATTGCCTCCGACCCGGATCACTATTATATGCCGCAGCAGTTCAAAAACTCTGCGAATCCTGAAGTCCACCGCAAAACCACCGCCGAGGAAATCTGGCGTGATACCGATGGCGAAATTGATATCTTAGTAGCCGGTGTCGGAACGGGCGGAACGATCACTGGGG
>JBAXQP010000289.1 GCA_037131655.1 bacterium
ATACGACCCTTCGCATAAGTATAAAAACCCTCACCTGACTTACGACCCAAATGACCATCCGCGACCATTGCTAGTAATTTTTTCGGAATAGTCCCGCCGATATTCGCTATCAAGTTTTTTGCAACGGCAAGGCAAATGTCCAACCCTACTGCGTCTGCTAATTCAACTGGCCCCATCATCATTCCAAAGCTACAGGCGGCATTATCAATCACTTCAGGTGAATACCCTTCTTCTAAAATCCTCATAGCTTCTAGCAAATAAGGCATCAAGACTCGATTAATTAAAAACCCAGGACTTGAAGTTACTGGCAGTGGTAAACGGCCAATTTGATTTACAAACGCACAAGATCGTTGAATGATATCTTCAGATGTCTTTGCATCATAAACCACTTCAATTAATTCCATTTTGGCAACTGGGTTAAAAAAGTGAATTCCGACTAAACGCTGAGTATTGTTCATCACTTGACTGATATCAGCCAAAGGAATACTAGACGTATTGGTCGCAATAATAGCATCAGGTTTTGCTACTGATTCAATACGTTGTGCAATACTTTGTTTCACCTCTAGCTGTTCAAATACCGCTTCAATAATGACATCTGCACGAGAAACGCCATCCCCTTCTGGATCAGGTGTTAATCTATCCATTGCAGCTTGAACCAAGCGAGGATTGCGCAAGACTTTCGTAAACAAGGTAAATGCTCTAGCGATAGCAGGAGCAATCCTTTCCTCGCTTTGATCTTGCAAGGTTACATAAAGTCCTCTCAACGCACACCACGCTGCAATATCTCCGCCCATAACACCCGCACCAATCACATGAACTCGAGCAACTTGCGTTTTGTTTTCTTTGGCAAATCCTTTCAAACGCTCTCTCAACATAAACACACGAATCAAATTGTGTGCCGTTTGTGAATTAGTGATGAGTTTTTCAACTGAGTCTGCTTCTTTCAAATAAGCTCTCTCATCAAACCCGCCCTCTTTCTCCCATAAATCGATCACCGCGAATGGAGCAGGATAATGATCTTTATTAACTTTTTTTGCGACCATATGACGCAAGCTTTTTGCCATCAAACTTCTTACCCAAGCTGCATGACTCAAAGAATGTAATAAAGACAGCTTTTGTTGTTTTGGGCGATTCAAAATATAATACTCAGCCGCACGTTTCAGTTGGCGCTTAGGTACCATGTCATCAATCATACCTAATGCTTTACAACGTTTTGCAGCAAGCGCTGCTCCAGGTAAAATGACTTCAGACAAAGCAGGAAAACCACCTATTAATTTAGGCAACCGCACCGTACCACCCCAACCGGGATGAATGCCTAGTTTTATCTCAGGCAACCCTAAGCGAGATTCTTCAGTGGCTATACGATAATCACAAGCCAATGCCAACTCTAATCCGCCTCCCATACAAAACCCATCAATGGCGGCGACGGTAGGAAAAGGCAACGCTTCTAAGCGAGCCAATACGGCTTGTCCTTTTCTAAGAAAATCAATTACTTGCTTATTGGTTTTGAAATGCGCGAATTCATGGATATCAGCACCCGCTACAAATCCACTGTCTTTCATAGAATGAATAACCAAACCCTTCACACTTGGCATTTGGGTCACTTCTTGCAAGATAACATTACATTCGTCTAGCATTTCATTATTAATCGTATTCACAGAGGCATGTTGTCTATTTACACCCAACCAAACAATATGTTGTGCGTCAACGGTTATGTCCCAATGTTTATAATGACTCATGATTTACCCACCTCCGTTGTTCTTTCTATATACATGGCGCCACCCTGGCCTCCACCAATACAAATAGATGCTATTCCCCGCTCACCTTTTGTTTTGGATAATATTTCAAGCACATGTAAGACAATACGAGCACCACTTGCGCCTATAGGATGACCTAAGGCTATTGCCCCGCCATCTTGATTCAAATGAGATAAACTTGGCGCACCAACAGCACTTTTTAAGCCAAGTTCTTGTTTACAGAAGTGAGGATCATCCCAAGCAGCCAAACATCCTAATACTTGAGCCGCGAAAGCCTCATTTATTTCCCAGCAATCCACATCCTTTGATTTTAAGTGCTGACGTTCAAGAATAGCGCTCGCTGCATATGCGGGCCCAAGCCCCATTACAGCAGGATCCAAACCCGACCATTGTGAGTCCACGATTCGGCCCATCACTGATAACCCATATTGTTTTACAGCCTGTGCCGATGCCAATAACAACAAACAAGCACCATCTGTAATTTGAGAACTATTCCCTGGAGTCACCATACCATAACGTTTATCAAAAAAGGGCTTAAGTTTAGCTAAACCCTCTACAGAGCTATCTTTACGATAACCATCATCTTCAGAATAGACTCTTCCTTTGTTATCGATTATGGGTACGACCTCACTCATTCGACCTTCTGCATATGCTTTTGCCAAACGATGATGACTTTCATTTGCAAAAGAATCCATTTGTTGACGAGTAAGTTGAAATTCATAAGCAACCTTCTCAGCGGTTTGGCCCATGTTCATTCCGACGATAGGATCCGTAAGACCACGAAGCAAGGCTATAACGGGGGCCAGATAAGAAGGACGCAATTGTGTTAGAAGTTTAGCTCGTTGACCGAAAGTTTTTGCGCTAGACCAATATCCCAGCCAAGCCACTAATTGTTGATTTAATAAGAGCGGCGCACGACTCATAGCTTCGGTGCCACCAGCCAAAACCAAATGACTACGCCCACTTGCAATTTGCATAGCAGCTGAGTCAAGGGCTTGCATACCAGAAGCACAATTTCGCATAACCGTATAACCAGGAACATCTGGTCCACATCCCAAACGCAAAGCAATAATTCTTGCGATATTGACTTCATCAGGACCTGCCATAACACAACCGATGATCACCTCATCAAGATCGCTTGGCAAAAAGGGCTGACGCTTCAACAATGCCTTCCCAGCCTGAACGGCTAGATCTGAGGCAGAAAACGGTCCAATGCCTTTGGCTTTTAGAAACGGTGTACGATTACCGTCTACCACATAAACAGCTTCACCACGAAGATTTGACTGGGATTTCACGCTTCCTCCTGATACGACGACTTCCTTAGAGTATTAAAGATAACAGGATTTTTATTTTTTTGGTATCATTGAATACGACAAAGAACCACGAACACATATTGACCCAACCCCATTTCCTGCTATACTTCGCATCCTAAGATCGGAGAGATGGCCGAGTGGTCGAAGGCGCTCCCCTGCTAAGGGAGTATGGGACAAAATCCCATCGAGGGTTCGAATCCCTCTCTCTCCGCCAAGTTTATGCGCCCGTAGCTCAGTTGGATAGAGTATTTGGCTACGAACCAAAGGGTCGGAGGTTCGAATCCTTCCGGGCGCACCATTAAAATCAAGTAGTTACATTAAAATAGTGTCGTAAAAACCAATATACTGTGTCTAAAACGTGTCGTAAATACGCTCTGCAGC
>JBAXQP010000290.1 GCA_037131655.1 bacterium
CATTTTGGAAATAACTCGCAAAGATTCAATACGTGTTTGGAAGAGGGACAAGCCGTAGGCGCGGCCCCGCTGGGTCTGATGGTAATGGTATAACTCAACTATTTCCATTTTGGAAATAGTTCGCAGCGTTGGCGTATGACACGCATTATAATGCCCTCCATTCGGGACTTCAATCTATCAATTGAAGAACATCATCGTATTGGGTGAATTATCATCTGCGGCAGTTATTTCCAAAATGGAAATAACTGCCGCTATGGGAAGAATTACCAAACTGCAATACTGTTAAAGATAGTCGTTAGACGGAGATAACTTGAGTTGGTGATGTGTAAAAATGATTTAGCTAGAATGAAGGAACCAAGCGCTTCTAAGAGAATAAACAGATTAGGTGCCAACTAGTGAACGTTGGTTCCAGCATATACGAGCGAATAAGGAGGTATCGAATTGGAAGAATTAAAAGTAGGCGATGTTGTTCAACTGAATAGTGGTGGGCCAGAAATGGCCATAAAGAAGTTTGGTGATTTCTCCGCCACTAATGGGCCTAAAGACGGGGTGATTTGTCAATGGAGAGTTGGCGAGGATATTAAAGAAGGAGAATTCCCCCGCGCTTCATTGAAAAAGTTTGATAAAGCAAAAAAGATGAAGAGCGTCTTTGATCTGAATAAATAATGTCCACTCCTAGGAGTTGCTGAGGTTCAGAACTCTGCAGTATTACAATACAGGATCGGGTTCCATATTGGAATAATAAACCCGACCCTGTATAGTTTCCTGCATTCCGCATGTACTTGTGTTTTGAAGAGGGATAAGCCAGAGGTGCGGCCCCGCTTAACGCCTATCCCTTTTTACATACACTACCATTGCAATTCGTATGCATTCGTGGGCTCTATTCATTTAAGAGGCATTGTGCACCTGAAGCCACAACTTTTAAAATCATATTGCCATCCGGGTGAGACAACCACTCTATAATCTACTCGTAGAAGTTCTGGTTCTTGGGTATCATAGGAACCTC
Organism: bacterium; assembly: GCA_037131655.1. NCBI lineage: Bacteria > bacterium. The sequence continues at coordinate 1,007 of JBAXQP010000290.1, forward strand.
CACAAAGAACATCTTTTCGCTGATAGTCACCTTCGCCGCGGCTAGAATCACCACACAATTCCATTACATTCCCATCAATGTCATATAGACCATATGGATTGGGCGGGAATGACGCTACCGGAGAAGCATAAGAATAGCCATCTGTATATCCTTTTATGGAATATATAATATTTCTATGCACGCTCTGATCCGCGAAGTTTCCTGTTCCGGCCGGCGGGGGCCAACTATTACCCCAAGGATAAATTCGACTGTCTCCTCCTCGCGCAGTATATTTCCATTGCGCTTCAGATGGTATCTTTACACCTGCCCATTTTGCATATGCATAAGCATCACTGAAACCTTGGGGGAGCCATACAACTGGATAATCATTTTGTTGAGGCCAAGGTATAGAACCTGGATATGGCATTTCTTGGTTCGTCGCTGTGCAGAATATGCGGTATTGTTCCACTGTGACTTCGGTCTTGTACATATAGAAGGCGTCGACTGATATTTTCTGCTTCGATTTTTGATCGATATATTCTCCAGCAGGAATCAATACCATCTCTGCACCATCTACAGGATTTATCTTTATTTGTGGCAATGAGACACAGCGGAAACCGACATTCTCGCTTCTAAAAGTAGGATTGTAGGTCGGTCGATAAGTAGAGCGGAAACTACCGGAAGCAAAGTCGTCCCAAGCTCCTCCACGCTGTATTTTCTCAGTACCTGTTGTTGGGCCGGCTGGATTCTTCAAAGGAGTGGTTTTGTAATAATCTGCGTTGTACCAGTCAGCACACCACTCATATACATTGCCAGCCATATCCAGCACTCCATATGGACTTGCCCCCTGGGGGAATTCACCGACGGAGGTCACCTTTTTTGCGTCTCCAGTTTTGGTGGTAGAACATTGCATTTTGGCTGCATCCCAAGTGTTTCCCCATGGATAGACTCGTTTATCTGTACCACGAGCCGCCTTTTCCCACTGTGCCTCTGTCGGCAGTGTCATACCGGCCCAGTCCGCATAAGCTTTTGCATCTGCCCAGGTGACATTAACGATAGGGTCGGTGTCCTGCCATTTCCATTCTGGTTCGGGTGGCATATTTCGTTCGGTCTCTGTGCAGAATTTCCGGTACTGCGCTACCGTTACTTCGGTTTTGTATAGAAGGTAAGAGTCTAATTGAACCTTATGTTGGGGCATTTCGTCTGCGAACATCTCACGTTTATCTCCGGGATGCTCTTTTAACCAGGCAGCTAGTTCTTCTTCACTTGTACCCATGAAGAACTCACCGGCAGGGACAAACATCATTTCGGCACCATCTTTCGCATTTATTCTGGTAGCAGGCAGGACTGAACATCTAAACCCAGTGTTTATGCTCTTTTCCTTTGGTGCCAAATAACCTCGGTTTGCACTGCGTAAGCTCCTTATACCACCATAACCGGGGTCACCACGGATTACCCGCAATTCCCCAGACGTCGCACCAAGAGGATTCTTTGCAGGTGCGTATTGATAATAGTCATCGCCATATCGGTCAGCACACCATTCGGATACATTCCCCTCCATGTCAAATAAACCAAAAGGATTTGCGGTGAATGACCCAACAGGTGCAATGTTCACAAACCCATCGTTGTATCCTGGTATTACTCCGGCAGATGCCCCATAGCGTTTGCCTGCAGCTTTATCAGCAAAGTTCCCTACGCCAGCTTTGGGCGGCCATGCTTCTCCCCACGGATATGTACGGCCATCATCACCACGTGCGGCTTTTTCCCACTGTGCCTCAGTAGGCAGTCCCACACCGGCCCAGTCAGCATAGGCCTTCGCATCTAACCAGGTAACATTAACAATAGGGTCAGTGTCATGCCACTTCCAATCAGGTTCAGAAGGCATGAGCCTTTTGGTGGACATACAGAAATTTCGATATTGTGCCACAGTAACTTCGGTCTTATACATGTAATAGGCATCTAAATAGACCGAACGTTGCGGCATTTCAGCAGCGTACTCTTCGCGCTTATCCGCGGTATTAACTGCCAACCAGTTTGCGAGTTCAAACTCGCTGGTGCCCATCATAAAATCTCCGGCAGGAATAAGCACCATCTCAGCACCATCATTCGGATTCACTTGCTTTGTAGGCAATGGTGCTGGCGTATAGGCCGCCCATACGCTATTCCCCAGCGTGACCAATAGAAGCAACAGGACTAGTTTTACCTTGTTCATGAGACACTCCTCTTAAAAATTTGATCTACAATCCTCTAAATGAGGCCAGTTCTTATACAAAATGGCCAGATTACATGATTGTTTTGTTTGAATTCGTTAATTGGTGAGGCTATTCCTGCTTGAAAATAAAAATTGTCAAATATTTTTCCCTCGTAAAGAAAAACGATTCATTATTACACTTCAAATCCCTATCTCAATCCTACAGGTTAAGCTTCGTTATTGTTGTTATTGGAATTGCTAAAAAA
>JBAXQP010000291.1 GCA_037131655.1 bacterium
GTCCTAAAAGGAGAATAGGAAGAACATTAAAGAGAGTTGGAAGTACATTAAAGAGAATAGGATATTAATAAATGCTTTTAAGATAAGCAAAAACCATTAAAGCCTATTGATTAATGCCTGACATAAATACATTGGTCGGAATAGGCTATCCTAAAAGGAAAATAGGCTACCCGTTTGGTTTTTCTTCACTTACTGAGGATAAGATGACTTATTGAACCGGCCAATCTTGGCGATGAATATGAAAATACCTCTGCACCTATTGTATTCTAATGTCAATACACATATTGGGTATATAATAAAATACTCATTCCCCAACTAAAATATAGCTTAATTGAGTCATCTAAGTATTAAACTGAAGATCAGTAGATCTCTTCCAGTTTTTGTCATCGTATTCTCTCTCTCGTTATTTACAAGTGACGTTCTGCTGGCTATGACACCCGTCAACCAAGCTAGCGCGAATGAATCCTCCGCTCTCTCGACTATTCAGGCCCAAAAAGACATTTTGGTCGTGGGCAGTGAACAAGACTATCCACCTTTCGCTATAGGCATGACCGATGACACTGCGGATGGTTTTACCGTTGATCTATGGAAAGCAGTCGCGGCAGAAGCAGGCTTGAACTACGTCATCCACGTGCTGCCTTTTCATACGATTCTTCAGGAATTTAAAGAGGGCAAGATTGATGTCCTAATTAACCTTGCACAATCTGAAGAGCGACACCAATTCGCGGATTTTACTGTTCCTCATGTCATCATTCATGGTGCGATCTTTGTGCGCAAGGGCGAATCTCAGATCCATTCGGAGGACGATTTTGTAGGTAAATCTATTATCGTGCTTAAAGCCGATTTGGCGTATGACTATGCCGTATCAAAAGGATGGGAGAAACAACTGGTACTTGTAGATACGGCAGAACAAGGCTTGCGCTTGCTGGCATCGGGTAAGCATGATGCGATGCTACTAAGCAAACTGGCTGGGATGCAGACCTTGAGAGATCTTAAGATTTCCACTATTGAGGCGCTGGATGTAAAAGCGGGTTTTACACAGAAATTCTCGTTTGCCGTTCACAAAGGAAACGCTGATCTGCTAGCTAAGATCAATGAAGGACTGGCATTGACCAAACCCAGTGGCACTTTCGATGCACTCTATGAAAAGTGGTTTCGACCGTATGAAGAAAAACAGGCAACGTTTTGGGAGGTATTCTGGTATCTATCGCCCATTATTCTAATTCTGCTTAGCTTCGCTGCCTATGAATTTTATAAGCGCCGGATAGAAAACAAACGGGCAGAGGCACAACTGGCACTATCGGCAAGGGTTTTTAAAGAAGCTCGTGAAGCCATCATGATTACTGATGCCGACGGTACCATTATCGACGTCAATCCTACCTTCTGCGAGATCACCGGTTATAGCAGGGAAGAGGCCATCGGACAAAATCCACGCATACTCAGTTCTGGCAAGCATGGCGCTGAATTTTTTGCCGTGATGTGGGCAGAGCTAAAAGAGCATGGCTACTGGCAAAGTGAAATGTGGAATCGCAAAAAAAACGGTGAGCTCTACGCCGAACATATTACGATCTCCACTCTACGCGATGAGGAGGGCGAGGTTATTCACTACGTCGGACTTTTTTCAGACATCACTGAACGAAAGAGAATTGATCGGGTACTCGCTGATAAAGAGCGACATCTTTCAACGCTGATTTCAACATCGCCAGTCGGGGTATTCGAAACTGACCCAGATGGAAAATGTACTTATGTCAACGAGCGTTGGTCAGAAATCACTGGATTGCCATTTGAGGCTGCAAAGGCCGATGGCTGGACCATATCACTGCATCCAGAAGATAAGGAAAAAGTCTTTGCTGAATGGGTCACTGTAGTCACGGAACAACGTCCATTTCATTTAGAGTACCGATTTCAACATACAGATGGAAAGATTTTTTGGGTCATTGGACAGTCACGTGAATCTCGCTCGGTAACAGGTGAGTTACTAGGCTATATCGGAACCATCACAGACATTACCGAGCGCAAGCAAGCCGAAGAATCATTACAGATGATGCGGTTCAGTGTGGATCACGCGGGTGATAGCATATTTTGGATCAGTCCTGAGGGGCGCATCCTTTATGTAAACAACGCAACTTGCATGGAACGGGGTTACTCCCGCGAGGAATTGCTTGGAATGAGCATTTTCGATCTGGATCCGGATTACCAACCCGACGTCTGGGGTTCGCACTTTGAAGACCTCAAACGGCGCGGCACTATCACACATAAGACCCGGCACCGCACTAAGGACGGGGTTGTGTATCCCATCGAAGTCAATGCCAATTATGTTGCTATCGGCGGACATGAATTCAATTTTTGCTTCCTTCGCAATATCACCGCTCGTAATCTCATGGAAGATGAATTAAAAACCCGTGAGAAAAAATTCCGTTCGATTATTGAGATTTCTCCGGTGCCGATGGCATTAAATGATGAACAGTTGAATATTACTTATCTGAACCCGGCGTTTATACAAACCTTTGGTTACTGTTTGGAGGATATTCCGACTCTGGTGGAGTGGTGGCCGAAAGCCTACCCTGATTCCGATTATCGGGAATGGGTCAAGACTACGTGGCAAGCGAGGTTTGAACAAGCCAAACGTGAACATAAGCCATTTCCGCCCATGGAGCTTAGTATTTGCGCTAATGGAGGGACATTGAAAACCGTGCTAGTGAGTGCAACGACAATTGCGGGTTCTGATGAGCATTTGGTCGTACTATTTGACATTACTGAGCGCAAACAATCTGAAACCGATCTACGTATTGCCGCCACTGCCTTTGAATCCCAGGAAGGTATGCTCGTCACTGATGCCAATCATAACATTCTCCGTGTTAATGGCGCCTTCACTGATATTACCGGTTATTCGGCAGAAGATGTTTTAGGCAAGAACCCCCGGATACTGAAATCAGGCCAACATGATGCAAACTTCTATGCAGCCATGTGGGAAAGCATCAATACCACAGGCTCTTGGCAGGGGGAAATCTGGAACCGCCGCAAAAATGGTCAAATTTTTCCAGAACATCTCACCATCACCGCAGTAAAGGACCAAAACAGCAACATTTCCAATTACGTTGCCACGCTCACCGACATCACCTTACGTAAAGAGGCGGTTGATAAAATTGAACAACTAGCCTTCTATGATTCGCTTACTGGACTGCCTAATAGACGATTGCTTCAGGATCGACTAAAATCTGCATTGGCTTCCAGTCATCGCAGTGGTCGGCAAGGTGCGTTATTGTTCATTGACATGGATAATTTCAAGGCTCTTAATGATACCCTCGGCCATGACATGGGCGACTTATTACTTCAACAGGTGGCGCAGCGTCTTGAATCTTGCCTGCGTGAAGGTGACACTGTCGCTCGTTTTGGTGGTGA
>JBAXQP010000292.1 GCA_037131655.1 bacterium
TCAATATTCAATAACAGAGCGCCGAGGAAGAAATAGGACCCATGACGAGTATTAATCAGGCAGGTGTTCTTGCCAAACCACCCCAATCCCGCCTGCCAGGCCATGTCGCGTTCCATTATTGGTGCCGAATCAACACAAGCTCGCCCTTCTATCTCGGGGTATTCGGCCTTAATCCAATCCAATAGTTGGTTGAGCTTGTCCCGCATCACCTCATGGTAGTCATCGCCAAGGGCATACATGGCAATATGGGGTGCTGGTTGCTGGGCGTAACTGAGACCGACCATGACGATGCTTTTGGCGTTATGCAGAAGCTGAGTGGAATCGGTGCGTACTGGGGCTGTTCGATGCAGGTACTCCATCTCACCGGCGTAACCATTTAATAACCACTTTGTAAAAAAATTGAAATGAGGGGGTGGGATCGCGGGTGTAATCCCGACGAACTCAAATCCAAGTTCATTTGCTTTACTTTTAATCCGGTCACTTGTCATTCGAACGTCTAAATGCTGCATAGAATGGAAGCCAGGCAAGGAGGAGATATGACTTGATATTCCAAGGCCATACCGCAATCGCATGAAGTAATAGTGGCTTGATTTCAGAAAGAGAATTCTTCTTAGCCATTTTAAGCTTAGCGAATTTCCTCAAAGCCCATGAGAGGCGGATACGCGCATATCGAACATGCTTAGGGCTATTGAGCTTCATTTGCTCCAGTGTTTTTGTAAGACCCTTGACCCGAAAGAACGCCTTCTTTTCAAAATTTTCCGATATCTGAGCGGAATGAATGCGGTAATAGATACGCGGGATGGGGTCGGGCACGAAACGGAATTTGGTAGAAAGACGTCTCCACATATCCCAATCTGTTCCCGATAACAAACTCTCATCAAAACAGCCGTTCTTGATTATAACATCGCGCTTGATAAGAACTGCTGAAGGCGAATGAATAAAGCAACCGTGAATTAATTGGCGGATCATATCAGGGGCGGGAAGTTCAAACTTATCTTGCTTTGGACGTGGAGTTAGTGAGCTATCGGTAACGATATAGTGGCTATAAACCAGCACAGCGTCGGGGTTGTCATCCAATAGGCGCACTTGGGTTTCTAGTTTGTCCGGAAACCAAACGTCATCATTGTCAAGGAAGGCAATGTATTTCCCCTTCGCTTCTTTAACGCCCACGTTTCTTCCTCTGGTATCCCCTCCAAAATGTTCGTGTAAGCATATCAAGCGAGCGTTTTCGGGAAGCCGGTATTGGTTTGTGATATCCTCCCCTGAGCAATCGTCAATAACAAGAAGCTCGTAGTCAGAGAAAGTTTGGGCGCAAACGCTCTCAATCGCTTGGTTAAGGAACTCGGGCTGATTGTACGCAAGCACAATCACCGTTACTAGTGGATTTTCAACAAGACTATTGCTGATCATTTCGACCTATTATTCTGTTTTCTGGAACTGATTATCGATAGTCTATAAAACGGAAGCCAGGCAAAAAGCGCATAGGTTTTCCAACTCCATGGCCATACATTCATTGCTTTGATCAGAAGAGCGCTGATATCGGGAAGAGGTTCAGCATTTGACATTCTTATTTTAGCCATCTTTCGGCAAGCCCAAGAAAGGCGGCTGCGAACACAGTTGGTATGTTTGGGGCTTACTCGTTTTATCAGATCCAAAGTATTCGTAAGAACAGCAATACGCCAAAATTCCTGTCGTAGATTTTTGGAGATTTGATTAGGATGCGTACGGTATAGAATGCGAGGTGTTGGATCACATAGAAAGCGATGATTAATCGAGAGCCTAATCCACATATCCCAATCAGTTCCACCAGGTAGGGATTCGTCGAATGGTCCTGTCGCAGTCAAGGCATCGCGTTTGACTAATATGGTGGATGCGCAATGAAGGAAGCAGCCTTGGATAATTTGGCGAACCATATCCCTCGCAGGCGGTTCACTTTTGTACTGTTTTGGGAGTGGCTTGAGGGTGCTATCAGTGAAAATATAATGGCAATAAGCCAGCGCTGCGTCGGGATTTTCGTTCAAAAGGCGCACTTGGGTTTCTAGCTTGTCCGGAAGCCAAATGTCATCATTGTCATGGAAAGCAATAAATTTCCCCTTTGCTTCTTTAACCCCCACGTTTCTTCCTCTGGTATCCCATCCAAAATGTTCGGGTAAGATTATCAAGCGAGCGTTTTCGGGAAGCCGATATTGGCTTGTGATTTCCTCCCCTGAACAATCGTCGATGACAAGAAGTTCGTAATCAGTGAAGGTTTGGGCGCAAACGCCCTCAATCGCTTGGTTAAGGAACTCGGGCTGATTGTAGGCAAGCAAAACTACCGATACTAGCGGACTGCTGATAGGACTATCCATTTGATTTCAACCATTCTTGTTTTGAAGCGTTATATTTTCGCAGAAGCTTTTTCTATCTCGATGATAACATCTTTGGGGAGCGCAAGGCCTGCTGCAACCTGCATCGCTTTGAATAAAGCAATAGGGACGGCACAGGCGCTACAGCAACCTTTAAGCGTCTCGCGAGAAGCTGTAAGGATAATGCCGTCAGAGCCGGTTCCGATTTCTTCATATGCATCGATTGGTTCCGTAAGCTTGTCCGCCAGCTCTTGGATGTTTTTACACATGGATTCGATTTCAAATCTAACCATCTGGTCGTCATCCGAGATCGCTCGGATAGTGGTTAAATTCCCACAGATTCCGGCGTGGACGACTACTTTTGATGCTCCCATTAGTCGTCACCTTTAGCAGAACAGGTGTGGGCTGTTTTCAGTTTGTCCACAACCTCTTCGACAACTGCATTAACCTGGTCGTTCGTATATTCGAAGTTGTGTTCTTTCTTAATATCTAAGTCAGTAACAACGATATGGAGATCAACCTTAAGCCCGGCCTTATCTAATGCATCCCTAACACAGCTAACGCTGCATCCGTCAATCACCACGCGTGTGTCAGCTTTCTTGGAAGCTGACACCGTTGAATCCATTTGGATCCCAATACCAGCCATATTACCCATAATTCCTTTGCCTAATCGGTCCAAAGTTTTGGCTGCATCATTAGCGATTTGTCCCACGTTCGAACCACAGGAACATGAATAGATTATAACGTTCTTTCCACCGCATTCACATTGAGGCATATTGATATCTCCTGGACTTCAAATTCGGTAGTTGTAAGTTCACATTCAACCAATAAACTGTACCCTCATTCAGGTTTGTTTTGTTGGTTTTAACTCAGATTTACTATTTGTTTAACGCCTAATTCGGTGGCAGAATTGGAACTGTTGGGGGCGATATGGGTTGTGTGACTGGCGTTAATGAGGACGGAGTTTTTGGGGCGCGTGATTTTGTGCCGTAGGCTATTATACGGGTTAGCGGACGATAGTAGTCGCTCGAAAGATGTTCTTTGCGCACGAGTGCG
>JBAXQP010000293.1 GCA_037131655.1 bacterium
TTCTAATGGGAGCTTTTATCACCATCGACTGCTGGCCGTGTGCATTTGAGTGGTATCCGGGGATCCATTTCAACACTGCCACGCCTGATTACGGAGAGCCACCAGGACCCTTTTCATCAAATGAATGGGGACAACAGGGAAGCCGCGCTACAGGCAACCAGCCAATGGCGCAAGACATTGACTGGGAAAAGTGGGAAAAGAACGAGCAGCAAAAAGCCCGGGCACATGCAAATCAACTCATGCGACTTCTGAATACGGCTCGTCAATCTGCTCATAAAGGGAACTTTCGAAAAGCTGCCACCTATTTTGACCGCTATGCCAAGTATATCTACAGCGGAAGAGGGATTTATCTCGATCTGTCCGAAGTGATGCGTCAGGCTTCGCTAAAGACCAATCGCACACTCCTCAATCAATATATGAAAGCCCAAAACCTTCATTTAGATGGATATTGGACTAAAGCTGTTCCAATCATGCATTCGATTTATGCCAATAAAAGCGCGGGTTTTCTTCGAGCTCATGCGCTCTATGCTTTAGCGCAGATGGAGCATGACAGGGCTAAGGAAATCAAACTTTATGAACGAGTTATTTCCGAGTTCCCTGACAGCTCTCGGGTTCAACCGGCAATGCTTAGAAGCGCCTGGCTTCGTTTGGCAGTTGGAGGTGATGAGGCCGGCACTAAGCACATCCCAGGCCCCTCTAATGCCGACATTTACTCTGCTAAACAGGCCCTTTTGAAGCTGATAAAGCTATACCCGAATTCCCTTTATCGCTACGAGGCTTTCGGTTGGTTAGGAAGGGCCGAGTTACTTAAGGGACGTACCCCTGAGGCAATGTACTATTATCTCAAACAGATGGGGATGGCTAAGGACAGAGAAGAGGCTATGAGAGCGATCGTTTCAATGCACCTTACCCGTTTGAGAATTACCCCAAATGGTGCAACTCGTTTCTTCCAAATGCTGACAACTCATCCAATACTGGCTGTTACTTATCTGGATTATCGACTTAACCATTCATGGGTCATGGATTCTGACTTAAGCAATATTGCTAAACTGGCAGAGAAAATCGTCAATACTCACCCAAAAACAAAGCTGCCGGTTGTGATTATGGTCAGGATTGCGGAAATTCAGTATCAGATGGGCAATTACCGACAAAGCCAGAAGTGGGCATCACAAGCCATCAACTCGAAGAGAGATAGCCAGCCATTGGTCCGCACGGATTTAGCCTATTATGTCAGGGGAGCTTCTCGCCGAAAGTCAGGAAATCTTCGAGGAGGATTGGCCGACTTCAAAAAGGTCGTTCGAAGGTATCCCAAAAGCTATCTGGTCAATAGCGCCAGAGAGAACATGGCGATAATATATGAAAAGCAAGGGGATTTGAACTCAGCGCTTGACATATACCTCACTTTGAACTTCGACATGGACTTTGCTTATCTACTCGATGCTAGAATGACGACGGCGCAAATCAAAAGATTCCTCGCAGATCACCCTCACCATCCCGCACATAAACTGATCACCTATTCGCTCGGTATCCGCTACATGCGTGATAATAAGCTTGGCAAGGCAGAAGCTACATTGCGACAGCTAACCCCTGCTGAACTAAATAAGATGTCAGCGAAGGGTGAATTTTGGGATTCTTTTGATCAAAGTCGGCTTTATCATCCGCTTGCAACGATACGGGATTTAAGGCGTTTGAATAAAGCGGTGAAGATAGCCAAGACCGATAATAAACGGGCAGAGGCGATGTACGCCATCACCTCTTACTATTACAAAAAGCGCAACCTGCTGTTCTACAACCCATCTCTTTGGCGTGGTCATCGAGCAATAGTGTTTGATATGGCCTGGAACACAGATACCGAATCTAAGTTGGACAAGACCTCACTCCACAAGTATATGTATTCCCACGAGTGTTATGTTAGAGAAAGAAAGATATGCTTGGAAATCATCCGACGCTACCCCAACAGTCCAACCACTCCAAAAGCGATGTACCGAGCAGCAACTTCCTCCTATCAGCTCAATTTCTTTAACGGATGGTGGGATACGGAAAGTGAAAAAAAGGGCTTCTACAAACAAGCCATTCGCCTAATGAGACAGCTACACCAAAAATATCCCCACCATCCCTTAGCTCACAACGCCGCTAAGTACGCAAAGCTATGGAAAGAGGAAGGCGCACCGGAGCATTATTAATTTAAATCTAAAACTCTGCGGATTTTAGGATTTCTTTGGCTTTTCCTGGGGTGCTGCAGGGCATGTTTAGGAGCATGCCTTTCATCTTTGGGCCGAACTCTTTCTTAAAAGTTAATAGGTGGTCCGAATTATTAATGAAAATGAAGAGCTTCTTGCCGGAGTCAAGTATTCGGTGATAAAGCGGCCACCATTCTTTGTTGTGGGAAGGACTCGCCCCATCGCCCGGAACCCATTGAATCATATCCAGGTGCGGGATTGATAAAAGGGCATCGAGGTGGCAAACCGCGTCGGGACCGTCCCAGTGATACATCGAATAGGACACGCGCTCAGTCATCTCGGTCAGGACGGGAACCATAAACTCTTTGAACATCCCCGGTGAGATCATCGCCGAGAAATCACACTGAAGTTTAGTCAACCGACCCGGCGCCCATACCCAGTAAACGCTTCCGCCCACATCATCACGAATGATATCATAGAGCATATCGTAGTAGTGGAAGTAGAGTTGGGTGATCTTCTTGAGAGATTCATGGACCCACTCGGGGCGTTCGATCAAGTCTTGAAGAAGAATTTGGGTGCCGCGCATGGCTGCTAATGTGTCAAGTCCCTCGATTAAATCAGGGAATTGCAGAAGCATTTTGCCTTTGCCCTTCTCTGCTACTTGCCGAAAGGCATCTTGGGAGAATTTCCAATAGAAGTTATCCGGATCATATTCAAAACGAGCGGTTTCCAGGCTTTCGATGCAAGGTTCGCACCATACAGTTCCCGGCATCTCTCGCCCTTTGCAACCCAAATAGAGCGCCAAAGTGTTCGGAGCCAGATCACCTGGAGAACCAGTTGGACACGCTTCTCCGAAATAGAGCGCTTCTGAGGGTCCATATAAAGCGCAATGAACGCGGTATGGAAGGCTTTTTGTCGAATAATACGTCTGCCAACCTTCAGGTTCAGTCATTGAGTGGATGGCTTCCACAGGATTGGGATTCCCTGTAGTAAGTTGAATGGCGGGCCGGCCGATATCGCCCCCGTTCCACCAAGTGGTTAACCGCTCTCGTGCCTTAATCCAATCCGAATGATAAAGTAAACCTGACATTAGCATCCTCCTCAAGTATAAGAAAGCATATCACGGAAGAAGCGACAGAGGCAAGGGTAAATTGTTTATTAACGTACTGTGAACCCGTGTTTGCCGAGC
>JBAXQP010000294.1 GCA_037131655.1 bacterium
ACCAAATACAACGCCACCAAATACGACAAAGCCAAATACGACGCCACCGACTCCGAATTCACACTATTATGCAATCTGTATCGGCATTGATTTTTATCCGTTACAAATGCTTAGCAATGCAGCCAGAGATGCCAACAACATGAGTACGGTACTGACCTCATTTGGCTTTACTTCGACATTGATTTCTCTAAAGGCAAAGGATCAGGCAGTTGCGACGGCAATAACTCCTGAAGCATTCAAAAAGCAGTTAATTAAAATCATGCAAGGCTGGGATAAGCCAATTGAAGTAGTGCTTTACTATGCTGGACATGGTGTGAGCTTGAAGCAAACTGGGTTGAAGGAGAGCCAAGACGGATTCCTCATGCCCCTTGCCCAGAAATGGGATGATGAAAAGCAATTCTTGCCGATCAAAGACTTTATTCGAATTGCGCATGAAACGCTTCCGGAAGAATGCGATCTGGTACTCATCCTGGACTGCTGCCGTTCGACAATGGGTGAAGCCTATTTTGCCTACCCGCCAGTTCCACCGGCTGATGGTAAGCAGAGAAATGTTGCCTTACTCCAAGCGGTACCGGGAGGAATTGGTTCTTTGGATGAGCCTGAGCTGAGCTATACAGAGAACTTAACCAAAGTATTGAGAGAACAGAAAATCGGTAAGATTAAACCTTTGCAGGACAAGACTAGAGAACAGATTAATACGACGAAGGACAAAATCCTATCGGGCGAGATAAAATGGCCTCAAGGAAAAGTTGATATGTTGAGGCAGATGGTGCAGAATGGTGATTTCCGACTGCCAGAATCGCCTAAGTTCTATGTAACCGACCCTGAAAAGGTGCCGACGTTAATTCCGCCGACCTCGCCCATTTCATCGCTTGTTCAACCATTCTTTATGCGAATGGATTCCTTTGCTTCAAGTAGATTCCTTTCGTCCTACTTATCCGATCCTGTAAATGCCATTTTGTGGTCGCATTTATAAATCGCTTTTTTAAAAGAAGGAATATTTGATTAGGATGTTGAATAATTATGATGATAAGTTGCATTGTTTTAACGTATTAATATATTAGAGGCGAAGCTATGATGCAGTCGCACAATAATTAGTGTTCGGTAGCTTTTTGAGATGACTGCTGATATAATGATAAGCAAGAGACTAATCATATTAATATAATCGAAAATGTTTGAGTGATATCCGTTTATGAAGCCGCTTTTTTAGCGGTGGAGTGAGGAGAAAGAATTATGCCATTACATGTTCAGTTAACGCCAGACAAGATTGACCTTGAAGCGGGGAAAAATCAACAGGCGACAGTTACCGTCACCAACACCGAACAACAATTGGTTGAGGTGGAAATTCGTGTGCTGGGTCCCAACAACGAAGTGAATCCTTCTTGGGTTGAGGTCACACAAAAAGAATTTCGATTAATGGCGCCTCCTGCAGTTGGTGGTCCATCTGCAAATGCAGCCGCAAACCCGTTTGCTCCTACTGCCAAAGCCGGTGGCGCCCAAGCTGCCGCTCCCCAGAACGTACGACGAGTTGCTATAACCGTTAAAAACGTAGAAGGACAATCGCTTTCGACAGGACTTCAAAAGATTACGATTCAAGCAGTGAATCGAACAAACGGCGCCCATACCGATCAGGCTGAATTAAGTATCAATGTTTTGGCTGAAAAGGTCGTATCGGGGCCAGTGAACTATGAACTTCACGTTTCGCCTTCAACTCAAAAAATTGGATTACGCGGTAGTGGGATGTTTAACGTCCAGATTACGAACAGGGACAATAAGGTTCCTGCAATTTTTAAGCTTGAATTCGACAACCGCGCACCTGATGATGTCGAAGGGCATTTAGCAACGGAAATGCTTACGGTTCGACCTGGTGAAAAGCAATTGGTTGAGCTGGAAATGATCCCGTTCAAACGTCCCTGGTTTGGTGAAGTCAACACCTTGAGCTTCATCGTCCGTTCACAACAAGTGAATAGTGACGGCAATCCAGTTGGCGATGGCAAGCAACCGCAAATGTCCCAGGGTGCATTGGTATACAAGCCATTTGCTTCAATGGGTTTCGCAAAGCTTGCAAAGATTGGGTTTGTGATTCTTGCAATCATCGTTGCGTTGATGGTTTTCCCTCACACATTGCCTGGGCGCCTCATGATGAGATCTTTTAACAAAATGGGCAGTTCACCTCCTCCTGAGACAACGACCACTAGCACAACCGCATCCGGTGGTACTAATGTTGCCGTTAGCGGCGGTGGAGCCGTGTCAGGTGGTGGCGCCGCAGGTGGAGTCGGTGGCGGGGCTAAACCAGGTGGTGGTGGCGCTAAGCCTAGCAGTGGTGGAAGTGCTGCTGCTGGTGGTGCTGTTGTTGGCGGAGGAATTTCTGTCGGTGGAGGCGCGGGTTTTGGCGAAGTTGTGACACCGCCGTTCGTGGCTCCTAACTATGCAACTGCTAACCCTGGGAGGCCTAGGCCTGTTATGGCGTCGGGGGGAATCGCGACGAACGCTCAACCGATTATTAGCGTCGCGCAGCCGTTGAATGGCGAAGGCGTGAATTCAAATAACAAGGTGCTCTGGCGAGTTATTCGTAAGGGTGACGCTGCGATGGGGACGCCGTTGACGAGTTTTGAGCAACCTAAGTCGCTTCAGTTAAGGCTCGGCGACCAGGTCGTCATGCTGTTTTATTCGGATAAGCCTGGCTATTGGCGTGTCTATCATCGCGACGAGTCAGGCACCGTTCAGGATCAGGGCGATCTTGTTATGTGGAATGGCGATACGCGCAGTCCTGCCCAACCTTACGATCCAACACAGCTATGCCCTGCAGGCCAGTTCATTGCGGTTGAGTGGGTGACGGAGGCGGGTGACAAGGGCAAGCATCTGTACTTCGCGGAAATGACACCTCAGGCGATTTCGAGCGCTCTTGGAACTCGAGGCCCGACAAAGTTGAAGCCGGCGCAGTTCGCTGCTCAGGTACTGAAACCGCGATCAACAGGGTTGCGTATGCGAGGGGCTAAAATGTTCCAGCCCATAGATCCCAGCCAGTACTCTTGCAACGAGGTCCAATTGGATATCGTTCCTAATCCTGAGTAGTGCGCATGGTCTAGAAGGAAAGGATGAAAAGATGCGTTTCTTAGTTATCGTGTTGGTAATGGGTGGTCTGCTCTTAGGTTTGAGCCTTAATGCGGATGCTAAGTCGCCGAAGAAAGTGGTGAAACCACCATCGAAGTCGACCCTGGCACTCCGCGGTGCAAAACGGTTCCAGACGGTCTTTACCCAGGCACAAGCGAAGTCGAATTTGACTATTCAGGCTGAGATGCATGAGAGTTCAGATATTAACTCACC
>JBAXQP010000295.1 GCA_037131655.1 bacterium
GACCCTAACAAGGTTTGCACATTGGGAATTGGATATTTACAGGATGGCATACGCTGGGAACCAAGCTATGTTTTATCGGTAACTGGCGGAAACGCTAAATTGACCTTACGCGCATCAATGACGAATACGACAGAGAACCTTGATAAGAGCGATGTTTTATTCGTGGTAGGTTCGCCTTTTGTTGCAAACCGAGGGCTTCAGGATATGATCGCCTTCATGCCCGCATCAGCGCAGGCAGGGGCAGCGATTGCCGAGAACGACTTACAGCCGGGACGTCCAGAGGAACGTAAGCGTGAGCTTGAGCCTAAGTCAGAGAGTACTGTAAAAATGGCTTCAGTAACTGGGGATGAGGTTGGCGAGCTTTATTTCTATAAGAAGGACGACTTGAGCCTTGCTACAAACGATGTGGCGATGGTGTCTATCTTCGATATGACCGTGCCTGTGACCCCTCAGTTCGAATGGAATGCTGATGGAGATGAAGTTGCCTATTTATTAAGCCTCAAAAACAGCAGCGACCAGCCTCTGACAACCGGGCCGGTGTTTGTTGTTGAAGATGGCCGAGCGGTTGGGCAAGAGATGATCCGTTACACTCCTGCTGGTTCAAGCGCAGAGGTTCGATTGTCGCGAGGTATCGGTTTGCGAGTTGAGCGAACTGAAGCTGAGGTTAAGCGCGGCAGCCCTGTCAAGATCGGCAAGACAGATTTCATTCCTGTCACACTCAAAGGCACTTTGACTATCACGAACTTCCGCAAAGAGGTCTCACCCGTTAAGGTCACAAAAACGGTTCGCGGGCGAGTTGTGAGCAAGTCGGATGAGGGCGCATTGAAGCAGACCCAAGTCCTGACCGGCGATCCTAACCCGATTAACGATTTGGAATGGAACGTGAAAATCGCTCCAGGCCAGGTAAAGATTATTACCTACACAATCGAAATGTTCATGTCCGCCGAACGCGCCGGATCTCCCCCTGTTCCAGGTGGTTTTGAAGGGTTATTCGGGGAGTAGAGCGAGAGGGCGAAAGGCGAATCGTAAAGTAGTGCGTATTGCGTAGTTCGTATTCGGGATTCCGGAAATACGTAATACGCACAACGCAATAAAAGTTGAGCGGATTGGGATGAAAAAAGTTTGGATTGCAATTCTTTGTTTGGTATTGGCGATTTTCGCTTGGGCGAAGGCGGGGGAGAAACCGCGGGCGCGGGCGGCATTTGCCGAGTTTCAGAACAGGTATTCGACAACGGCGCCAGCTAAGGGAAACCTAACGGCATGGTTCCAGGCAAGACAAATCCCCTATTGGCAAACCAAAGAGGGATCTACACTTGTTTGGGAAGATATAGGGCCGGATGTCTTAAAAGATGGATGGCATGGAGCCGATAACGCCGGCCGTATGTGCGATATTGTGGTTGACCCCCGTGACCCTCGTGTAATCTATGCCGCAGCGGCATCAGGAGGGCTTTGGAAGAGCGTTGATGACGCCAAGACATGGAAGCCTATTGCCGATCACCAGGCCTCGCTCTCGTATGGGGCGTTGTTAATCGACCCGTTCAACCCGGATGTCATTTATGCGGGTACTGGCGAGCCGCATTATAGCCTCGATAGTTATCATGGCGCAGGAATGCTTCGTTCGAGGGATGCCGGCAAGAGTTGGGAGCTTCTTGGAAGCGATATTTTTCTGGGTGGGCATTTCTCTCGAATTGTGGCTAACCCGAAACGGCCTGGTCTGATTTATGCCGCGACTTCGCGGGGTGTGTACCGAAGCGCTGATGCGGGCGGGACATGGGTTAAGCTGCTCGACGGATGCGCCACCGATATCGTCATTAATCGTCAGAACCCTAATTCGTTGATCGCCTTGCTTGCACATATGTCAGGAGACTCACGAAATGGCTTGTATGCCAGCACGGATGCAGGCAACTCATGGAAGAAGCTTACGGCAGATGTTCCTTCTGATGGCCTCAAACTAGGCCGGTCTCAGATGGGCCAGTGCTGGTCACAGCCGCAGGTGATCTATGCGGCCATGTATGCGGTCAGCCAGTCCCTCATCGGCCTTTATCGTTCGAACGATTTTGGGAAGACTTGGACAAGGTTGCCAAACTGCCCCCCCTATTGTGGCGGTGCCGCCTGGTACGACAATTATGTCGGCGTGCATCCGACCAATCCTAATATAGTTTTTGTCGCCGGCAACACTACATTCCGCTCGATGGACGGCGGCGAAACTTGGACTGACTGCACTCGAAGTTGGAACATTGGCACTGTTCATCCAGACCACCATGCGTTTGGCTTTGACCTGCGCAATCCCCCGAGGCTTTATCTCTGCACTGACGGTGGAATCTTCCGAACAATAGATAATGGCGATACGTGGGAGGCAGTGAATACAGGGGTGGGAACGCTTCAGTTTGTTGCTGTTGATGTACATCCTACGGATAAAAATATCGCTTACGGCGGCGCTCAGGATAACGGCACGAGTACTCGTTTTGATTCCAACGCATGGGTAAATATCATCGGCGGCGATGGCGGCACTACTCTTGTGAACTGGAAGAACCCGAACATCGTCTATAGCGAATACATCGGCTTATTGATAATAAAGTCTATCGATGGCGGCAAGAGCTATCAGTGGGAGAAGACTAAGGGGTTGGACATGGAGGGCGCACTGTTTTATGCGCCATTCAATCTCGATCCAAATGATCCCGATATATTAGTGGCCGGTTCAAGGAGGGTCTCACGCAGCACAAACGGGGCCGAATCATGGGAGCCGATTAGCCCACCATTAGGCGGCTCAGTCTCAGCCGTGTCTGTTGCACCGGGAAATAGCAAGGTTATCTATGCCGGAACCACCACAGGAAAAGTATGGGTGACCCCAAACACCGGCAAAAATTGGTATGACATAACAAAAGGCTTGCCCAGGGGGTATGTGTCGTATGTGTGTATCGATCCTCGCAGCCCTAGAACAATATATGTCTCGTTAATGGGCTGGAGCCAACAACGAATATGGAAGAGCACTGATGCGGGTGGCACTTGGAAGGATGTAAGCGGCGATCTCCCTGGTATGCCTATCCGAATGATTGCTATTAACCCAAGAAAGCCCAATACCGTTTATATCGCCACTGAGATCGGGGTTTTTGTTTCAGAAACAGGCGGCGGTAACTGGATGCGTTTAGGCCGCGGCCTTCCCTCCCTACCCATCTTCACAATCATGGTAAACACCACCACCAACTACATCACCGTAGCCACCCACGGCCGAGGCGCTTGGCGTTTGCCGATAGCGGATTAGGCTAAAGTCAGTGTCAGATTTCCCCCTTTCCAAGGGGGACTCCGGAACCCTTCGATATGG
>JBAXQP010000296.1 GCA_037131655.1 bacterium
GATTCGTACCGGCGAATAGCAGTGCCTAAATCCGTGACGATGACGCCCTGTTTGATAAGCTCATCTGAGACCATTTCTTCAAAGGGTTGGCCATCGACTTCTATCAATCGCCCTGCAGCGTTATCGCTTTTCGTCAGCATCGAATTGAGTTGTTCTCGAACCTGATTATCCTGGCTGAGAGGTCGGCGAAGAGCGGTAAGCGCCGGTGGTTCCATCTCGGATAAGTTTAAACCGGAAACATCGGTCCGTCGCCAACCTTCATCCGATCGAGTGGGGAGCGGGGTTGATTGAAATAGGTTCCACGCTTCCTGTCGACGTGCGAAGGCCCACTCAGGTTCTTGGAGGCTTTGTGATGTCTGTTGCATCACGCTATGATCGAAGCTGTTATTGATATGATCATCCGGAACTTCTGTGATTATGGTTGGTAGTCCCTCAGCATTTATATTCATATTTAGCCCACCGATCCTTCCATCTCGAGTGCGATCAAGCGGTTTAGCTCCACTGCGTATTCCAGCGGAAGCTCTTTGGCGAACGGTTCGAAGAAACCGTTAATAATCATTGTGATTGCTTCCTGCTCAGTCATGCCGCGGCTTCGCAAGTAGAAGAGTTGCTCATCGCCTACTTTGCTGACTGTCGCTTCGTGCTCGACGCGAACGTCCCGCTCTTGTATGTCCATTGTTGGATAGGTGTCGGATATTGAATCCTCGTCCATCAACAGCGCATCGCATCGGACATTGCATTTGACCCCTACGCAGCCTTTATCGACCTTTACCAAGCCTCGATAACTGGCTCGTCCGCCGCCTTTGCTGATTGACTTTGAGACAACCGTTGAAGTCGTATGGGGCGCCGCATGGATGACCTTTGCGCCTGCATCCTGATGCTGACCAGCCGATCCGGCAAAGGCAACCGATAGGATGTCGCCTCGCGCTCCAGGGCCGACCATATAAACTGCCGGATACTTCATCGTCAGCTTAGAGCCAAGATTGCCGTCCACCCATTCAACGGTTGCATCTTTATGAGCAACTGCGCGTTTGGTGACTAAGTTGTAAACATTCTTTGACCAGTTTTGGATGGTGGTGTAGCGGATATGCGACCCCTCCATGGCGATTAGCTCGACGACCGCCGAGTGGAGTGAATCGGATGAGTAAACAGGGGCGGTGCACCCTTCGATATAATGAACCCTGCTGCCCTTGTCGGCGATAATCAGCGTACGCTCGAATTGGCCCATATTCTCGGCATTAATCCGGAAATATGCCTGCAAAGGAATATCGACATGAACCCCTTCGGGCACATAAATGAAGCTGCCTCCCGACCAAACGGCTGAATTGAGCGCTGCGAACTTATTGTCCATAATCGGAATAATTGTCGAAATATACTTCTTTACAATATCAGGATGTTCTCTTAGACCGGAATCCATGTCCATGAAGAGAACGCCCTTCTTTTCGAGGTCTTCACGAATGTTATGATAGACCACTTCCGATTCATATTGGGCGCTGACACCGGCTAAGAATTTGCGTTCCGCCTCAGGGATGCCCAACCTATCGAAGGTAACCTTGATATCATTCGGCACATCATCCCATGACCGGCTCATCTTTTCGGCAGGCCTTATGTAGTAGAAGATATTGTCGAAATCTATTTCACTCAGAAGCTGCGTATTGCCCCAGGTCGGCATTGGTTTGCGCAAGTAGACTTCGAGCGCTCGCAGGCGGAACTCGCGCATCCACTGCGGCTCATTCTTCATCTCTGAGATTGCCTCGACGAGCTGTTTTGTTAGTCCGCGTTCTGATTTGAAAACGTAATTCTCATCGGTATGAAAGCCGTACTGATATTCCTCATTAAGATCAGGTTTCGCAACTATCTTAGCCATTTTGAAGCGCCTCCTGCTCGACCTCTTTGACCAGCCAATCATAGCCTCTGTCTTCCAAGGTCAAGGCGAGTTCTTTGTCACCTGAGAGCACTATGCGGCCATCAACGAAAACGTGTACAAAGTCCGGTTTAATATAGTTCAATAGCCTTTGGTAGTGTGTGATCAACAAGATCGACTGATCGGGCGTCATCATGTTGTTCGCATTCTCTGCAACTATCCGAAGCGCGTCAATATCCAATCCAGAGTCCGTTTCGTCAAGGATTGCCAATACGGGTTTCATCAGTGACATTTGCATGGCTTCAAATCGCTTTTTCTCGCCGCCTGAGAAGCCGTCATTGACATATCTTGAAACAAAAGATTCATCGATTTGAAGGTCTTTCATCCGGGCACGAAGTTCCTGACGGAACTCTTTAGCGGGAATGTCATGACCTCGAAGAGCTTTAAGTGAGGTGCGCAGGAAGTTGACGATCGTCACCCCTGGGATAGCCGTTGGGTATTGGAAGGCGAGAAACATTCCGGCTTTCGCCCGTTCGTTGGGGTTGAGCGCAAACAGGTCTTGACCGTTGAAAAGAACGCTGCCACCGGTAACTTCGTAATTCGGGTGACCCATTAATGTGAACGCCAATGTACTCTTACCTGAACCGTTGGGTCCCATAATCGCATGCACTTCGCCACGGTTGATGGTTAGGTTCACGTCCTTTAGGATGGTCTTTCCTTCGACGCTCGCTTGTAGATTCTTGATTTCTAAGATTGGTTGAGTTTCCAACGCCATTTGTTACTCCTTACTAAGGCTCGTCACTATCGGTGATTCGGTTTCTTCGTGTTGAATAAGCCGCTGCCTGAAAGCGGTGGGCGGTAATAGTTGAATAGGTTTGCTGAAATCGCCGTTAACCAAGCTGACTAGCGGGATGCTGTCAAATAATTCGGTTAGGTAGGATGCCACATGGTTCCAAACAGAGCGCACTCCGCAAGGGCCTGTGTGAACGCATGAATGCCGGCCAGCTGTGTACTGACGACACATTTCATCAGGGGTCGGGAAGTTGCCCAAGGCTCGCATGACATCACCGAGGGAGAGCATTTCAGCTTTCACTGCCAGCCGGTAGCCACCGTTGACACCACGAACGCTTTTAGCCAATCCTGCGCGGCTTATAATGCGCATTAGCTTCTCAACGTAGGGTATCGATAGCCCTTCGGCTTGAGCGATTTGCGGCACCTGAACAACCGCGTCTTCACTCGCCCGAACGAGTTGCAATATACACCGAAGCCCGTATTCTTCTTGCGCCGTAACCTTCATCTGATGTCCTCTAATCCTATTATACGGGATACCTGACTAAAAAGTACAGTATTAATTTAATGATTGTACCGGATTCTTATTATTGCTAAGAAATATCATCGCAAATGAATATTAATCTACTATTCAGAGCGAATATATTGCTGCGCACTCTTCTCTAA
>JBAXQP010000297.1 GCA_037131655.1 bacterium
GTATAGATCATCATAGCCCGGCCAAGCTGGGACATGTTGTTCAGGCACGTAACTGAACGCGCCTTCTCGCGTGCTGCCGCAAACACAGGAAATAGGATTGCCGCTAAGATGACAATGATCGCAATCACCACCAGCAGCTCAATCAGGGTAAATGCTTTTGCAGTTCTTTTGAGCCTCAAACTAACACCTATGCCCGCGTAGAGACATTGCTAGCAACAAAACTGTAGCATAGTTTCATCATACCACTATAAAGTGAAAAGATAGCTCAAATAGTGAATGAACAGCTTTAAGGGGATTCATTTAGCTGTGAAGCGCATTCCTCAGCACAGGTGGGGCAGATTCCGTGGGTGGTTTCCGTGTCGTAACCTTTGGCGAAGTACTCTTCAAGAGGAAGCCACTCATCGTTGTGATGGATATGCCGACACCAAGCACATAATCGAATGTAACTTTCCACTCGATAGAGCCTTGTCAGTAACCTTTTTGTATACTTATAGACCACAAACCACACAACCCCGGCCATTGCGACTTCCAATACTGCTTGCCGCCAATCGCTTTGAACAACTCCGCCAAACAACCTTGCCGGCAAAGCCATCAATTCATTCAGCACTGATAGGACAACAATCAACAAAAAACCAATGCTCTCAAACCAGAGTATCTTGCTTGTCTTATTATTTGAAGTCATTTCTTCCACCCTTTGAGCGCCCGAACGAAATTATTAATCCCGGGCACACCCTTGATGCAACAGATATCCTTCAATAAACGTGGCATAACCATCAACTTCAAACATGGAAGAAATGCGGCAAGGTCATTCAGAATTAAAACAGCGCCAATCCCTGAAGCGCTTTCATTATTACTAGATACAGAGAATGGAAGAATTTTGTTCCAACTGCAGAGAATACTACGTAACCGTCACAACCCCCAACTGAACCAAGTCTGAGGTCTGGCCGGTGGGGAATTTCACGAAGCGGATAGCGGCGCCATAGGCGCCTTTCTTAATCGTCACGTCATAAGTGAGCGGGTAATCGGCAAAGGGGACAAACGCCTGACTGCGATAGCCTTTCACCTGCGGGGTCACTACCACCGACTTGAGAGGCTGCAGCAAAAGCTCGGTCATCACCATCGGGTCATTCGGGCCCGAGGCGGTAAAGCGCACCTTCCCGCTCATGCCGGCCGCCGATAGAGTGATCCCGTCCCCCAGGAACTTATCGGTCGGCGGGGTGCGGGGGATATCCGCCTGCGGGTTGACCTGGAGCACTTTGGTGACCAAAGCCGTAAATTCATTATAGGGTGAAGGCGAGGCCGGCCGTTTGGTAGGACTTATCCCATTCCAGAGGGACTTAGCATATGTGGCCCACTGCGCCAGCTCAACGGATGTTAGGCTGTGATAAGCGATGGCTACAGTCCTCAGGCGTTCCCGAGCAGCGACCTGTGCGGGAGTTCGAGGATCCTTTGGAGTGACGCGCTCGCGCATATAAAGGCGCCCTCCCGTCCCACGGACAAAGATAACATTGCCCAGCCTGCCGCTTACCTGATTAAGAAATGGGTTTGTTGAAACTTGTGCCATTGAAACTGCTCCCTATTGGCGGGGAAGCTATCAGCGTTCAGCTTTCAGCCTAAAATCCTCCGCCACCAACAGGAATTATCGGCACTAAAGGCCGTCCACTAGAGGGTCAAACGGGATAGAAGTTGAGTAGAGGATCGGTTGTAGCATGCCTGCAGCATGCCTACATCATGCCTCTAACATGCCAGACAAGGCATGCTGTAGGCGTGTTGGGAGCACTCTGCCAGCAAGTGTCAACTCACCTCCAACTAATCTTCAACTTCCCTCCCCCTTACCGTGGCCCAAAGTCCCAGTGCCATTATCAGGCTTCTGCGTCACCGTTCCAGACAGGTCCTTCACTACGTTCAGGATGACACCCTTTCAGGGTGTTAAGGTGGGGTTTGTGTCCGCTCCACTCGAAAATGTACTTAGACAGCAATTGGGCTTTTGTTTCATTGTGATTTCGGGTTGCATATAACCATAGCGACACTTGAGAACCGGCTGCAAAGGCTTGATAGATCAGATTGTTAGTCCGACATTTGCCATGATATTCTTCAATGAAGCAATTCTTAGGGGAGATGCTGCCAAGCCCTTGGTTTATACGCCATGCCAGCATATGGGTCGCTCCGATATACTTAACCTCACGATCAACCACAATTGCATAAACACCCGCAGTCTTTGTATGGCCCTTAATCCTGAACTTGACGAACGGTCCATGTCCATATTTGTGGAGTGGCAGGTTGTCTATGTTATCAAATTTCGCCTGGGGCATGCGCTCCACGAGCGAGCCGTCAGGGCGTCGTTGGGGTTCAAGATTAGCAACCCGTGTGAACTTATAGTTCTCAACTATGAGGCTTTGTTCCCCATTATCCGTCACCAAAGCACGCGTGGGCATATTTATAATCGTTCGCATTGGAGTAGCCTGTCGGCGAAATTGGACCCACTCATCCTTAACAGCAACTTTGTCCACCCTCCAACCAGCCCCCATCCATGCCTGAGTATGTGTATGACCTTGGGGGTTGACAGAGTTTACCCACCATTTACGATGAGTGTAAACGCAAGAGGGGAGCTTGAAACCAAGAATAGCTTCGATCTCGGAATAGGTACACTTCATCGCAGAAATAGTGTCCGGAATTCCTTTCAGAAACTGCCGCAGAGGCTCATATTTGGTCTTTCTTACCTTCTCCTGAAAGTAAGGTTGCTCCTCCGGACCTTGTGCGCAAGAATGCTTCTGAGCCGTCATACCGATAGATTCAGCGACGTTTTGTGCTTCTTGTAAACTACCGAATGGACCATACCAATAATAACGTTTAACAAGACATTTGCTTTTGTAAGTGCGATTACCTTTATTACAGTAACCACACTTGGCGTCATGGATAATCGCATTAGACTTTATTCCGTTTTTCACATATAAATAAAAGCTTCGCATTGTGGCCATCCTTTTGGTTTACTGTACCGTTTGAAAATTGATTGATACACTAATAAGACTTAGCGCCTATTGTAGCAAAATCCCAGTTGTATATCAAGACCAGATCGCTAGCCCCACTGCACAAAGAGAGAGCTTCGTTAGCACAGGGGGGAGAGGCATTCCTCCTCCCCCTGTTTTAACCAACCTGATAATACAAGCTACTTTTCTGAACAGGGGGAGGATACAGGTGGGGGTTCTTGAACATCATAATCAGCATTCCGTTAACTTCCAGTCAGATTCCACGCTCCGCTCTGAATGACACAACTTTGTTGTGTTGGGGTGGGGTGTGTAATCAGCGTCAT
>JBAXQP010000298.1 GCA_037131655.1 bacterium
GGCCTTTGGTGGGCCATGGGGACGGCGTGACTTGGGGTCGCGCCCTCTTTTTTTGTACGGGTGTGCAAGTGGGATGGTGCGGACGATAAAGTGAAACGGCGCCGATGGAGAAAGAAATGAGCAAGCAATCATTCTGGAAGTTCACAGCGGGGATTACGTTGGCAGGATTTGTGTCGGTCAATACGGCTGGATGCGTGTCATTCAAGTCTGATGGTCCTCGAGATGCAGCTGCAGCTATCAAGCAGTATGAATCCTCACGGCGACCTGCCTATGATAAATCCATTACTGCAGCTGTTGCTTACTATCAGGAGTACCAACACGACAAGAGTTTTGCCGCCGCATGTAGAGCTTTAGAGTCCGCAGGCAATGAAATAGAGAGAGCGTTCGCATGCGCCTGTGCATCACAAGCCTTGGGTGCAATGGGACGATTCCAAGAAGCTGGTGAGTTTGCGACAAAGGGGCAGCGTTTCGATCCGACTTCTGCATTCCTTGCCTCTCTTCGGCTTGCGTTTTTTAAAAAGGCAGGAGATAAGCTGCAGATAGCGGCGGCAGATGACGCGCTGAGACAGCTGGATCCTCAATATGCTAAGAAGCCAGTATTTCTGATAGAGGGATGCCTAATCGTTGTAGGTGCGTATTTAATATATGCAATATATGCGCACGAAAAGGTAAGTAAGTCCTCTTCAGAAGAGGAAAAAATTATCCACAGCAAGGTGGCGACTCAGATGCTAGCGATTGGTGGTACGGTTGCGACGGGACTCTTGGCCTTGGCCTTGCATTCGTCAGTTCCTGGTCAGAAGGGCGGGGCTGCCCAGTGATCGCGTCTAAGTTTCAGGGAACAGGCTTCGCCATTCTTTGTGCGGTGCTGATGTCATGCACCGTGACTTTGAGTGATCCAGCATCTGATTCTGTCCTGCCCTATGTTGTCAAAATCAGGTCCAGTCTTGATGTTCAATCGGAGCGCACGTTATTGACACAAGTGCGGGATTCAGGTGTTCAGTGGTCCTGGCCTTTCTATTGGACCAATACGAGAACTGTGAAGCACAGTGAGGTAAAGCCTTTGTCGCTGTCCGCGATTGGATCGGCTTGGCTAATCGATGCCAAATGTGGGGATCTGGTTGTTGTGACTGCCGCGCATGTAATATTTGACGGTATACAGCATCCTGATTTCAACTCGAACAGCGACAAGCTGTTAGGCAGAAAAGTCCGTTGTTTAATCGGTATTACCGATGTTGAGCCAAGTAAGATAGCCGTCCCTGTTTCAAGAAGTGGCTTAGGCGAGTCGAAACGGACAGACGTAGCATTGATGAAAGTATCTAGCTCCTCATTGCTAAAGATTGCACAGCCGCTTCCATTGGCTGATCGTTTGCCGCATCAGATGGAAACGGTCAAGGTGATCTCTTTTCAAGATAACACCGCATATCAGCAGATTGATACAGCGATTGTCGCCGCTGTAGTCCCCGAAAAAGGGATTTTCGTGTTGAACAAGGAGATACCTGCTGGAGGATCAGGCGGCGCTGTAGTTGACGTGTCAAACAACTGCTTTGGTGTTGTTTCAAACACTGATAAGGGCCAGACCATTGTTTACAGTGTCACGTCGGAGATGATTAAGCACGCGCAATGGATGCCTATGGTGACGAATAATATCCAATGATAAACGGTTCTTCTGATAACGATGAGAACAAGGACGGCCAACAATAATTATTGGGGGGAGTATTGAGGCGCGTTAGGTAAAAGGGAAGTGGGTCGATCCCTCTTTTTTTAGCGCGAATGCATGCAAGAGCGGTTTGGCAGCGGCATATATGATTACAGTAATAGAAAGTCAATCAGGATCCGAAGAGGGTAAGAATATCAGTGATATCCATTTCGCCTGCGCGGAATGTGCTCAGATGCTCGAGGCTCCTTTTGATATGGCTGGAAGTGAGATCCAGTGCCCGACATGCCGCAGATCTATTCGTATCCCGATCCCGACCGCTCAGCCAAGCATTATCGCTCGAAATACTAAGAGGCCGATCAAAATTGCTTATGTTATAGCTGGAGTGCTATTCGCTTTGCTTGTGATCGTTGTTTTTCTTGCCATCATCTTACGTGTATATGGATGGGCATATGTTGATGCGTTTAGGAGAAGCACAGGAATCAAAGAATGCGGCAAGATAGTTGCGTCCATGAATCAGCCATCGCCGGTACAAAGCTCAGGAATCAAAGAGCGCGGAAAGATAGTTGAATCCGTGAATCAGCCATCGCCGGTACAAAGCAACGTATTGTCAACAGTGGAACTGGATGATTGCTACGTATTCTATATTGATATGTTGTCCCGTGAACTCAGATGTAATCCCTATAAACTCGGGGGAGTCTCAAACGTGACGCAACTAGTAGCATCATCTGCTGGCGTAAAAAAGTTTCCAATGTGCGCAAATATTGATGAATTCGAGGGTAGGTTGGACGATGTGTCAATCGATGAATGTTTTCGTGCAATTAATAGCTATTGTGAACGTTTGCAAATAACACCTGGTGAGGGTCGTGAAATATTTGCAAGCATCAGGAATGTAAGTGAGAGGATATCAGAAATACCGATTCCTGGTTTGCGTGAGAACCCCGATAAGTTGGACCAAGAATTTATGTCTAAAGAGGCGAGGAATCAATACCTGATGAATTGGAAGGAATCGCTTTACATCAAATCACAAGGAATGATGGCTGAAGTGTTTAAGACTGTCAGACTACCGGTTTTGTTCCACTTGCGCGATGGTAGGGATCAAGTAATGAAGGGTGGTCGCTACGACTGGGTCGAGGTTCACGAACTTGAGTATAATGGTTATCTTCGTAATGACGCGGATCCGGCACTATCAAGTATTGTCCTTATATCGAAATCGGTAAATTATGGCACGCCGGGTTGGCTGTGCGCAGACGACGGGTCCTTGAAAATCTCGAATATCGATGAAAAAATTGGCCGCTCAGTCAAATACAGTGAATTGCCGATATCTGCTAGACGATGGCATACTCCCATGATCGAGGCGGCCATATTTGTTGGCCAGACGTATTATGGTCTAGAAGTGCGTTTGCGTTGCCGTCTGGTGATCATTCAGTCGCCTTACTTTCTTGTTCGGGGTAATAAATCATTGTTGCTGCCGAAAGATGATGCGGGACGTAGTGATGTGTTAAGGCGTCTTATGACTATGTGATTATACAAGCTTATAGAGGGGTATGATATGAACCGTACGCTAACTGTTTTTGTAACGCTGTGGCTTGTCACCTTCGCCGCCCAGGCCGCCCCCGACATCAAGGACGCCATCGTCAAGATCTACGCTGTGC
>JBAXQP010000299.1 GCA_037131655.1 bacterium
GCTTCCAGAACCATGTCCACTTTCATATCGAGCGGTTCGCAGCAGCCGTAGTTGCTTAGGCCAAATCGCGAGAGGTATCTCGCCTCATAGTCCAAAGCGAATTCCTTATGCATCGCGGGGGATACTTCCGAGAATATTTGGGTGGTCGCATGACTCCACATGTCTTTCGTGCGCACATGGATGCCGTCGAAATCCTTCTGCGGAAGCAAGTCAGTGAATCCCAGACCGCCCGGTCCATTGGTGCCGCCTCGGTGATTCAGGGTCATAATGTTAAGCTTCTCGCACTGGTCGAGTTGAAGAAGAACATGCGATGTTAGTTTGTCCATCCAGGCGTGGATAAACTCCGGCCTCTCGACCATGTCCATGAACGTCTGCTCGATGCCTCTCCATGTCACGAACATATCCATAGGCGCAAACCAACCGCCGCCTCTACCGTGCTTATAAACCTCAAAGATGCCGTCATAGAGTTCGCACTGTTCTTGATATCGCCGCTCGGTCTCTTCCCAATCAACGGTAATATTGGGCGTCGGAATGATATCAGGGCTTGTATCCTCTGACAAATTTGTGTTGTAGCGGACAGCGCCCATCTGATGTTCAACTCGGGTGGTGTGCTCCGCAATGCCATAACCGGGATCGTTGATAGCCATCCACGAATAGGTAGTTGGCTGACAAACCGAGTCATCTTTAATATTATTGTAGGTCCAAATCGCTGCACGGTGGGTCCATTCAATGAGCCGAGCTTCTTCGCTTTCGCATTTTAGCTCACGGTCGATAAACCAACTGGTCTCGTGCCAGGTGCAGTTTTCCAGTATGACCAAAGGCCGTACGCGCTCCATACTATTCAGGCGACGCCAAAGCTTTCTTTTCTCTTCCATGATCGGCCAAGCGGCAATCTCCTCAAGTTGTTTAGCCAAATCTCTTATTATCGTTCTATCTTTTCCTGTAATACTCACGCTCAGCTCCTTTGTTCCCTAACTGTCCAACCCAGATTATAGCTTTATTCAGCTTCCAATTAGCTTTTAAGCTATGCATATTCCTCTGCCAACCGCATCGCCATATTGACCCAATCTGTCATTCGTTGAGGCTCGTTACGGACAGTGTGAAGGTCTTTCATAATGACCTCCACCACGTTCTCGCGGGTTTTCGATAAAGCGTCTCTAAGATACTTCTCCGCTATTGAAATATCCCATCCTTCCATCCCAAGTAAAGCAGGGTTGGGTTTGCATGAAAACACAAAATCCTTGCCAAGACCTTCTGAACTCCTCGCCACATCCGCCCATGGGCTTATGCTTACTCGGCGTAAGTTAGGGATGCCTTTCTTGATGATGTCAATCTTCTTATCGAGCGGTTCGCAGCAGCCATAACAGGCGAGACCGAACTGTTGAAGGATACGACTGTCATGCGGGATGGCAAATTCTTCATGCAAAGACGGAGAAACGACAGCGAAAATCTGAGCGGCAGTCATTCCCCACATATCCTTAGCGCGAACGTGAGTGCCATCGAAATCCGGCTGCGGAAGCTCATCGGTAAAGCCAAGCCCCCCCGGGTCAATGGCATTCGCGCCATTATTTAAGTTCAAATAACCCAACCGCTCATATTCTCCAAGCTGATGAAGGTGCCATTCGACCATTGCATTAAGCCACCGGTGTACCCAATCAGGATTGTCAATGAGGTCGGTGAAGCATTTGTCCATCCCCCTCCACACAACCCAGTGGTCGAGAATGCCGGTTCCGTACCCATTCTCCCCACGCTTTTCGACTCGAAGGATGCCATTGAAGATTTCACACATTTGTTGATAATTACGCTCGCCGCCTTCCCAATCAATCGCAATCGGCGCGGGGGGGATATCCGGCTCCAAATTGTCCTCGACGACAAAGCCATAATGGTTCTCCTCAAACATCCACTTTCGGGTATCGATAATCTGGCTGTAAACTACCGGCTCGTAGACCGTGTCGTCCTTCATGTTATCCCAGTGAAACAGCTTCTTACGCAAATCCCACTCGATATCGCGAGCAAACGGGTCTTCAGTTTCCAGAGTAATCAAACCCTTGGTTTCTTCCCAAGTTAAGTTATAAAGGCATACCATCGGCCTCACCCGCTCCAAGCGGTTCAGCCGACGCCATAATTCAGCCTTTTCTTTTTGAATAGGAAGCGCTGCAATCTCTGCCAGCCTCTGACCTAATCCGCGAAGTATCGTGGTGTCTTTTATCGATAAACTCATAAAAACCTCCAACTCAAGTTCAAACCAAAATCCTGATTAATCCCGGTTCAAATAATACCTTGTAAGCAATAGCTTAGCGCGGGCTGTATATAAAGCTAGGTTTTCCCAATAATCCCAATAATGGCACACACTTTGCATCTTAGTTTAGCGTGTCTAACTGTCTGAGATAGGTTATGTATTCTGACCGACCACAAAGGGGTTCAAAATGAAGTGTTTATCAACAGCCACGATGGCAATACTGCTTTGCAGTCTCCTCAGCATTGGAATGCGTTCAACAGCGCTTGCAGCAGATTGGAGTTCGTTTTATGATGCTTCCTTCACTGGAATTAGCATTACTCCAACCCTAGCTTCAGGTACGTTGAGTTACACTCTTTTGCTTGGATCAAACCCGACTATATTAATTGGCGCCACCACCTCTAACATAAACTGGATTCAAGCTCTATATGTCGTGAGCAAGCTTGATAATCAAAAGTTTACAGCAACCGAAGGCAGCAATAACAATTGGAATTGGGAAGCAAAAGGCAGCACGAACATTGCCGGTTGGCATGGTCAAGGAAACAACCGCGTCTTGCCTAGTGGATCCTCCGAAACTGTCCATTATTCAAGCCTGAATTATGGAAGCAACGAAGTACAGTGGGGCTTCCACATCGGCTATGCCTCTCCAGGTTCAAATCAACAGGAGAATTCCGGTTGGTTTAAAGGCTCTGTTGTTCCTGAACCCTCTTCTTTGTTCGGTTTAGGAACAGCCCTAATCAGCGCTCTCGCCTATATTCGCCGTCGCCGAAATTAAGATATTAAATCAATTCGCAATATAATCCAGGGCGGACCTTTGGGTCCCTCTGGATTTTTCTTTGGATTACCCTCACCCAAAATAGCTTTGAAACGAACACCCTGTTCAAATTGCTGGTTTATTTATTTATTTTTTTCATTGCTAGCATTTTACTAATTCGTGTGTTATTATGATTACGTATATGATGATATGTCTGAAAATGGGAAGCCATTGGGTGCACCTGATTTAGACTTTATCAATTGCTTTTTAGGCAATTTGCCTAATGTTTATTCTGTCTCAG
>JBAXQP010000300.1 GCA_037131655.1 bacterium
GACAAAGCGCATCTAATAGGCGCAAGCCCGAAGGAGGTCACCGCTTATCTCGATAAGAACCACATCGAACACACGGCCTATACCGTCAAAGCTGACCCCTTGAATAAGGATGAGAAGTCCAGAACGATAAGAATGGTCCAACGCACCGTCGCGAACGGCATTACCTTCAGCTACGGCCCCTACAGCATTGACTTGTTGGTCTTCCTGCACTTCGACGAGCACAACAAGCTGCGCTCCTATACATTTGACCGGTGGGATCAGGTTCTGTAACCCACAAAATCAGGGGATTGCAGCCCATGCCCGCTTTAAGACTGTGCCATGACCAATAACAAACTCCAACCCCACCCCAACACAACAAAGTTGTACCATTCAGAGCGGAGCTTGGAGTCTGTCAGGAATTGTTTCCTTTTGACCTAAGGTTCTACTGTGCCATCCGTTTGCAACCAGACAGATTCCACGCCTTCGGCTTTGAATGACACCTGACGGTGTAGGGGGCTTCGCCCCCTGGCCCCCTTTTGGACACTCTGCGTGTGTATGGGGCTATGTCCCATGCCCCCTTTGGGTATGACGTATTCCCTATAACAATCACCACCCCCAACCAAACACAACGCAGTTGTGTCACTCAGAGCAAAGCGTGGAGTCTGTCTGGGAGGTGACCCCGTGCAATAAGCCATGCCAGAAGGAGATTGCCACGGGTACAAGGCATCCCACGCAATGACACTTATGGCTGATAAGACTCATTCCTTCGCCCCGGCTTTGCGAAGGAGGGTGATGATTTCTGTACAATTGTTCTTGATTGCCATACTGAGAGCAGTATTACCTTCAGCATCCTTGACATTGATATCCGCTTTCTTACTGATGAGAAGTTTTACGGATTCTACACTTCCCCACGATGACATGTAAATGAGCGGCGTCATTCCGTTAACATGCATTACGTTGATATCAGCGCCATTTTCGATAAGGAGCTTAAGAATCGCAGAATTTCCTTTTTGGGCTGCAATAATAAGTGAAGTAGAGCCATTATTAGCTTGAGCATTGACGTTCGCACCTTTCTCAATCAGAAGCTTTATAGCTTCACTGTTTCCTGAAAAGGTAGCTGTCATAAGCGCTGTTGAGCCGTAGGGCCCCTTCACATTGACATCAGCACCTTTCTCTATCAAGAGCTTTATTGCTTTCGCACGCCCGTAGAGTATCGCATCCATAAGCACTGAATAGCCCTTTTTGTTCTTAGCGTTGATGTCTGCACCTTTACTGAGCAGGGATACTATCACTTCAACATTCCCATCTTCTGCAGCTTGATGCAAAGTGGTGATGGGTTTTTTGCTATGGGAAGTATTTGCATACCACGTACAGATGATTCCCAACATAAAGGCTATTACAGTGAACGTGCATGCAATTATTAGAATTTTTGGAAAGTATTTCATCTCCTCTCCTCTCGTGTATATGTCTATTAAATAATTATACACAGAGGGATGAATCTCCTGCTTGCTATTTGGTATGGCTGCGAATTCTTCCTCTAGCATCTCGTAAACGGTTGACTTTGGGCTTGCGGGCGTTGTAAAGTAGGCATTTGAGACTTGGTGATTTGGAGGGGTTATGGCGATGAAGGCGATTGTGGCGGAAGCTGGGAATAAGGTTGCGATTTGGGATAATGTGCCGATGCCAGTACCGGGGCCTTATGAGGCGCTGATTAAGGTGACGGCGGCTAGTCTTTGCAATAGTACCGACCAGAAGATCTTGCATGGCGAGTTCTGCGGGCCTTTGCCCGGCATACTGGGGCATGAAGCTGTGGGGCGCGTGGTTGAAGTAGGGTCGAAGGTTCGGCTTTATAAGATAGGTGATTTAGTCACACGGCCTCGCGTGGGTGACTATCCTGAGATTGGGCTAAGAAGCTTGTTCGGGTCATTCGTTGAATACGGTTTGGCGCATGATGCACGTGCACAGGCGGAAGATGAAGGGAAGACCTTGTCTTATACGCCCGATCAGACGGTCGCTACACCCGATTGGGATGCGATGGCGCTGACCCAGTGCATCACACTCAAAGAGACGCTCTCATTTTTGCGTAATTGGAAGGTAGGGCCGGGGCATACAGTTCTTATTTATGGCACGGGGCCTGTTGGGGTGTCGTTCTCACTTTGGGCACAGTATCTTGGCTGCGATAAGGTGATTGTCGTTGGACGTCGTGATGAGGCGTGCCAGAGAGCGATTGACTTTGGCCGGGCAACCCACGCGATTAACAACGCAAAGCAAAGTGTTCCGCAGGCCGTTAGGGAGATTACCGGCGTTGGTGTGACCCATGCGATTGAGGCGATTGGGGAGAACTCAGTCCTACAAGACTGCTTGGATAGCCTTGCGCCGGGTGGGGAAGTGGGCATCTATGGCGTTCCTCCGGATAGCCAGGGACGTTCGCCGCTACTTGATGACCCTCGGGTTTCGTCCGTTGGTCCTAATGAGGCCACTGCGGATGCGGAGGTCTTGCCTTTAGTGAAGGCGGGCAAGATACCCGGTAAAGAGTTTGTTAGCCATACACTACACTTCACGGAAGCCGCTAAGGGCTTCGAGCTACTGGCCTCGAAGGAGGCCTTCAAAGTCGGATTACTATTTGATTAATGGAGAAATTATGAAATACAGAAAGTTTGGAAGGACCGGACTTCAGGTAAGTGAAGTCTCTCTCGGCTTCGCATTTACCTCGGAGCCAATCCCTGTTTTGACGATGGCATTGGACGCGGGTATTAACCTGGTGGACACAGCAGCAGGTTATGGCGATAGTGAGGACAGGCTCGGAACCGCTTTGAAGGCATGTAAAAGGCCTATTATGGTAGAGACGAAATTCGGCGGACGCCCCTGGCCATTCAACCCGAAGGACAAGGCTGCCTTGCGCAAGAGTTTCGAGGACAGTTTGAAGAACCTGAACCTTGACTCGGTGGACATCCTTATGATCCACGAGCCTGATCGCCCGGGCCAATATGATTGGTACGACGACTACAAGAACTTCACCGGTCCTGTGACCGAGCTTATGCAAGAGCTTAAAGATGAGGGCCTCATTAAGTTCCTTGGGTTAGGCGGCACCACTGCCTACGAGATGGCGAATGTGATGGATACCGGCCAGTTCGACGTGGTTTTGAGCGCATTCAACTACAGCTTGCTATGGCGCGAAGCCGAACAGGCCATTATTCCTGTGGCAAAGAAGCATGATATCGCTGTGATATGCGCCTCTCCGCTACAACAGGGGTGGTTGATCAGACGATGGGACGATGAAGTCAATAATGGCGCCAGTTGGCTATCC
>JBAXQP010000301.1 GCA_037131655.1 bacterium
GACTCGATCATCGCATGGCCCTTGGCATAATAACCCATCACCGCCTGGCGATACAGCACCAGATGGTTCTTGATCGGGGGCAATAGCTGGTTGCGCACTTCGCGGGCAATCAGGGCAGACTGCATCGCCCCATCATGCGTCGTGAGAGCGGCGCGCCACAGACCAAGGTCCGTATTGAAAGTTGCCAAGAGATACCCGCCTTGCAGCTTGAGCGGCCCGGTGAACCCATCCGGCGGCGAGGTATTGATGTTCGACCACAGGCTGGCCATGTCATCAAGCGCCTTGAGCACATCCCCCGGCGCGTCCTTGAAGGACGGCTGAAGCGGCAGACCCTGAACGAAGGGGGAAGTGCGAAGCAAGCCCTGAACCATCGCGCGGAACTGGCGCACCCGTTCAAGAAGCGGCGCTTTGCGATTGTCGCGCTCGTTGGCCCACTGCTGGGCATTGTTCTCGGCAGCCTCCACCGCGGTGATCTTGGTTTGAAGCGCAGTGCGCGAAGCCGTCAAGTCAGCGACCGCATACGGCCCGTTCAGCACGAGCGGCCCGCCTGCCCCCAGGTCAACGTTGACCGCCGTCCAGTGAGTGATGAATTCCTGCATCGTTGAAAGGTACGATGCTAAAGAAGTGAGTGGCATTGATTTTCTCCGTTCCCCGCTCTCCCGTTGAACACCGGAGAGCAGTCGATAATTATGTAGATGGTTTTAATCATCGGCTCCGAACCCCCCAATATCGAGGTCGCCCACTTAAAAAATGTCCATGCGCGTAGCAAAAGAAGCTCTTCCAGACAAAATATGCGCGTGCGCGTCGAATAATGCGCTTGCGCGAATCATTTTATTCATTAATGGACGCAATATGTCGATGCGCGCCAGACTTAGCCAATGCGCGTTAATAAGTAAGCCCGCCATCTAACGCGCACCCATACTTCCGCTAGCGCGTGAACTATTAGCGACGCGCACGCGCATATTTTGCCGCGCACCTACATATTTTGCCGCGGGCCAGTCCTCACTCCCGCTTCAAGGTGTCATTCAAACCCGAAGGCTTGGAATCGGTCTGAAAGAAAGCCTCGGCAGCATAGCTGCCGAGGCTTTCTGTAAATGCGGATTCACACAGAAGGCAATTCTCCGGGCGGACCAGATTCCCGGATAAACTCTCCTCTAACCCGCATTTGATTTATGCAGCTATCCACATTGTGCCTGAATTCCGCCCCTGATTCGAAGTAGCGAATAGCCGGCAGATCACTTTCCAAAAAGCTATATAGGTCTTCCGTAGCTACTTCGGCCAGCGAAGCGATGTCATTTCGGTCCATGTACTGACGAATCCTAGCTCGTATAACAAACATCGGAGATTTGGGGCTGGTCGGCCCTGTCGACCACGTAGTTGAACCGCCCCCACGCCGCATTATGGCCATCTCGCGCTGAATCTCGGAAAGCGATTCCAAAACCAAGTTGTCAGGGGAGACCTCGGTCTCTGTGAGCTTCGCGACTTGGAATGGACCGAAGTTCTTCAAGAACGTCGAGAAATTCGGATCTGTGATTGATGCATTGTAAGTAGCTGCAACCTTTACAGCCAGCTTTGCCTTGAACTCTTCTATGGACTGATGCCGCAGGGTGCGTGGGTAGGGTATGTGTTCAATCACACCAGTGTCAAAGGAATACTCAGTTACGTCATCCTTAACGATAACCGTGGCCTTGTCAAATGCCAAACGCATGCCAAGCTCAAACATGACGTTCGAGTTTCTGCCGCTCACATCGCACACGATGATGTCTGAGCTGTAGATGTTCTGAACTATTCTCTTATGTATGACCCCGACATCGTCATCTTCGCTCACGAGCTTTATGGTGAAATTCGGCTCGCCGATGCTCACTATGGCTTCAGTCAGAATCCTCTTAACGTCCTTCCAGTGTTCGGGCGTATAGTCATCCATTGCCGAGATGGGCATGATGAGACCGCATTTTATCTCCTCTTGCGGCTTTGATTTCGTCGCCATAATTACCCCTCCATTCTCACGAACGAAAGTCATCTCGTTCGTTTACATTATCGCTACTATGGCACATGGCCTAACCAAAGTCAATTAGGTAAGGTATTGATTCTTTTGGCGTTGGATTTGGGGGCGGAGAGTGGGCACAAACCTGTTATGACGGCCAATACCTAATCGATACCGATCACGCCGAGGGCGATAGCGGTACTCAGAGCAACAAGACTACGAGCGCGCTCACCCAAGCCACGCTTCAGGACGCTATCAGTGCAATGATGCAGATCAAGAACGATCGCGGCTTACCGATGCGCATCATCCCTGATACGCTCGTTGTTGGTCCCAAGCTGCAGTGGATTGCGACTGAGCTGCTCTCAAGCCAGGTTGTAGTGGTTAATATCGGCGATGGGGCTGCAGGTTCCGGAGCAACTGCCGCAACCAATTATGCCAATCCCATCCAAGGCAAGTTGCGCCTGATTGTCAGCCACTACCTGACCGGCGCTTATGATGACTACTGGTTCGTACTCGATACCTCGCGAAGTATGCGAGGTGTTATCTTGCAGAGCCGAAGTGATGTGCCCGTCGAGTTTGCCGCACTCGATAACCCGAATGGTTCCGAGGAAATGTTTATGCGAGACCGCTTGTTGTATGGCGTTCGTGCTCGCTATAACGTTGGATACGGTCTGTGGCAGACCGTCTACGGCGGCATTCTCTAGATTGCATAGCAGGTTGGGAGGCCATTCCCAACCTGCTATTTTTTTGTGAGGTGATTTATGGCACGCAGACCAAAAGTGTTTAAATATCGAGTTTCAGCGATTATCCGCAGCGAGTTTCCGGGCTTTAGAAGAAGTGGTTTCTTCTTTCCAAATGAACCGGATTTTATTGAGTTGGACGAGGTCTCCGAGGCGATACGACAGGAGCCAATGTTAAGCATTCAAGAGGTGGCAGATGATAACACGAAGCTTATCGACGGAGCGTAATTCTTACCCAGGAAATGGGATTACCCTTTCTTGGTCACAATTTGGAATAGCAGTCTCCAGCATGATTGTTTCGATCCTGACCCCGCTGTTGATGTTTATCAATCAGACCAATGTGAACGTGGCGCTTCTTAACCAACGGGTGGGTCAACACGATGAGATGCTCAAACAAACCATCACCCTGGCCTCAAACCAGGAGAAATCAATCCAACACACCAACACCTCCCTAGCCCGGATAGAAACCCGTCTGAATACGATTTTGGAGAAATAAAGAGTATTGCGTAGTGCGTATTTCGTATTCCGGAACTCTTTCCTGAC
>JBAXQP010000302.1 GCA_037131655.1 bacterium
CGCCAACACCATTATTGATTTGGGCAGCAGCAATCCCCGTTGCATGGGTGCCGTGGCCGTTTTCGTCTATCGCATCGCTGCGCAGGTTAGTGAACGCATCAAACCCAAGAATGCCGGATTCATCTCGAGCGATTTTGTCAATCAAATCGGGGTGGGTGCTATCGACACCGGTGTCGATCACCGCAAGGATGATTGCTTCTTTGGGGCTCCATAACCCCCATGCAAGGTTGGCCTTCGTTATTTGAGGAGCATATTGATAGGCAAAGTAGGTGTCATTAGGAGTAGCGAATGCGCTCACTACATGATTGTATTCAACATAGAGGACTTCACTGCGTTTGAGGAGAAGTGCTGCAGCTTCATTCATTGATATGCCGTGTCGAACTCTGATACGATGGGCGCGAATATTGGGAAGGGATTCGGCAATATCGCCTACATCGACTGTGACTGCAGAAGGTGTGCATCTACTGTCTTGTGTTGGCTGCAGACCGACGATCAGCTCGCCGGGCATCAACTCGGCATTGATTGCTTGCCCCGATACCAATTGACTTCCGATAATTGAGCCTGATAGAATTACTAACAGCAAAAAAGCCCGCAATAGTGGGCTGTTAGACTGGTGCAACCGAACGCAGTGAGTTTTGTGCATAGTTTCCTCTTCCCACTTCTTCCATAGTCTCATACCCTCAAATCCCCATAAATAACGCAGGAACCCATTAAACAAGTCAACCTAACAGGATCAGCTATTTAGGAGCTATTAACGCGATCGTCTTTTGGGCTAACTTTTCTAAAATCCTGGGGTTTTACTGGTTATAGTAAGGCGGTTATTAAGGAAATGTATAAGCATGAGACGAATATTCTTTGCGCTAACCCTTTTAACCGTCACTTTTTCCCTGGCTATCGGCGCTGAACAAGTTCAGTTGTCGGTTCTCTCCAATGGGGAACAGCTTAGCTCGTGTAAGATTGAACTTTTTACAAAGCTGGGTAGAACGATGGTGCCACTGCGATTGGTCGCGGAAAAGGCGGGGTTGTTTGTGGAACCCGATGGGGAGACACTGCATGTAAAAGGGAAAGACAAAGATATTTCTCTCAGACTCGACAGCAATTCGGTCACGGTAGATGGGGTTATTCAGCGCATAGATGTTGGGCCAACGAAGATAAATGAGGTTATCTATATCCCTTTGAAATTCTTCAGCGAAGTCCTTGGGGCAGAGGTTAATTATGATAAGGCCGCTAAGAAAATTTCAATGACCGCATTTGTGGATGTTATCGCTCCGCAGCCCGTTGCTTTTAACTTACCGAAGCCGACTATCGAGGTTGCGATCAAGACGGCTCCGACTAAGACAGAAGAGGCAAAGCATCGTTTTACTTCCCTTATCATTGATGCCCGCGGTTTTAATCTAAAGCGCTCGATGAGCCCCGTTCTTCGGAAGCTAGACGGCAGCATTCTTTGGGACGGCAGCGGAGTTGACGTTGAGATAGTTATCGAAAAAGGTTTAGTGTGTTACCAATCATCTCTTGAAACTGCTTTGGTTGATCCGCGGTGCGGCAAATCGCCGATGCAAGTAATTGCCGTTGGGGTTAATGGAAGTGATCCAATCCTTTCAGACGAAGACAGCGCCCGCATCTTAGCCGAGAACAAACAAGGCAAATATTTAGACCGATTAGATGTAATTCTCCTCTACGGGTCAATAGAGAAGTAGGGTATCAGGCATACCCCATTTGTGTCATTACGAGGATTATCCTCATTAAAACACAGAAGCTTTTGGCTGTTGTCTTCATTCCTTGGGTCAGGGGATATCGGTATTATTTCAGCCCAGGTTGTTATTGATACTCCAAACATCAAAAGTAAGCGCCAAAGACAAAACCAGCAAAGGGAATCACTACCTAGTATAACTACTAGTTTTTTGTAGCTTTTTCTACCTATTGAAGCTATAAGGGCGAGAAGGGTATAAAACTTCCAAAAAATAAATTCAAAAGTTGTCCGTTTTCCTATCGCAAAAGCGAATAGTATTTTAGATATCTAGTGTCAGGCGGATCCACCGCCGCACTTTTGGAGGAAAAGGAAAGATGAAACGTTTTAACACTCGACTGTTGTTGATCGCAACAGTCACCTGTCTCCTCGCATGCGCCGCGACGTCGTATGCAGCTTATACAGTGAAGGAATTACCACTTAGCTATGACAGCATCACTGACGTATCGGGCCGAGCCTGCGGTATTAACAACGCCGGGCAGGTGGTTGGCTGGACTAAGAGTGCAGGGGGCGTCTACCATGCATTTATCTATGATGTCGCTAGTGATGTAAGTCACTACATGGGCACGTTGGGTGGCAATAGCGAACCTGTTGGCATTAACAATGCGGGTATAGCTACTGGTTGGTCGAACGGCCAAGTATTTCTCTACGACACAACCAATGGGATGACCGCTACCACTGGCACATCTGGCTTTAATGCTATCTATTGTATCGGGCTTTCTGCCCCGACCGGCGGCGTTAACATGATCGGCGGTTGGAGTAATGGTTCGAACCCATTGGTACCATGGGGGTACGCCTGTACGTGGTCTCCCAACACCCTGGTGAGTATCGGCAATCTTGGCGCTGGTATGGGTATAACCTTTGGTTGCAACGACTATGGTGAAATGGTTGGTGGGGCACATAATGCCTCATATCGTACCTGCGCATTCCGCTGGACATCTGCCGGCGGTATAGTCGAGATCCAGGCGATGGCTTATTTATTAGGGAAAACGGGAGGAAACTGGTGGGATCGCGGTATAGATGTTAACAACAGCGGCCAGGTTGCTGGTTGGGGATGGTATACGAACGGTCTTGAAAAGGCCTGGTTCTGGGATCCTGCTGTTGTTCCTAGTCTGACTGAAATCCCATTGCTTTCTGGCGGCAACCAAGCTCAAGCAAAGGGAATCAACAATAGTGGACAAGTTGTAGGATTTAGCAAGAGCGGGGATGGACTGTTCCACGTGTTCTTCTGGGATCCTGCTACTCCTGGAACTACTGAGAACTTAGAAGCAGGAATATCGGGAGCAGGAATAGCAGCAAATAATGCCACTGCGGATGGAACTACAGTTAAAATTAATAGTGCCGGCGTAATCGCAGGGTTTGTGAGTGTATCTGGAGTTGAGAAACCTACCCTTTGGATTCCCCCTGTGACAAACGTGGACTTTGTCTGCACGGTCACCCTGGTGGATTGGGCTGGCGGAGACGCGGCGACGACCGCGGACGTCACGGTTGATTCCGTGCTCTATCCCGATGTCGCAC
>JBAXQP010000303.1 GCA_037131655.1 bacterium
ACTCTAGATAATCTTCAGAATGTAGTGAAACAGCTTCAGGGTGAAGCTAGCAGCGCCTCCACTCATCCATCAAACAGTGTTTGGGCGCCAGCTGCTTGTGAAGAATGGAGCAACACTTGGCAAAGCGGGATTGAAACTTCATTGGAGCAACTACGCAACTCTTGCTGTGAATTAAAGCAAGCTGCGCAAAACCTTGCTCCTATACTTGGAATGGGTGAGGGTAATTGGCGCGAACGCGACTTGCGTGCTCTTAATACATTATCGAAGATACTAATCGAATCCCCTACAACCCCAGTTGGTATGATGACAGCAACTGATTGGGATAATGTCAGTGCTTCGGTCACTGAATGGATAACTCATGGTATTCGTAGGGATAATCTTCGCAGCCAACTTTACTCTATCTATTCGAACAAAGTGCTGCAACTCGATTTGGATGGATTGATAAAACGGCTTCTTGAGTCAAATGAGGCATGGTTCCTACCTCGCATGCTTGGTCGTAGATCTGTAAAGAGAGCACTTAAGCGTGTGATGCAACCTGGCCAGAAAATCGACCCATCTGCGATGCTTCATGATCTTAAGACAGCTTGTACCCTACGCGATGAAGAGAATTGCCTCTCTAAGGCTAGTGATCGTGCCCGTGAGCTACTTGGATCGTTTTGGCATGAGGGAGAAGCAGACTGGAGCGCTGTTGAGCAAATGCGTGGAACCGCATCAACAATGAGAACGCTAGCAGCTCATATAGCTGGTACTGATATCGAACGCGCTTCGTCTCTAAGGCAGCAGTGGGCTACTCTACTGAGAGAAAGCCACGAACAACTTTCTGAAGGTGGACCAACTTGGCAATTATTGCGTGGTTATATTGATAAGGATCAAGCCTTTTATAACGCAAGAAGTGCTTTGGAGTCCACACTTGCGCTCGATTCACAAGCCGCATGGGGCAATGATTTAAACGATGATCATCTCGGCACAATTATCTATCATTTAGATAAATGGGATAAGCATCTTAACGATCTGAGAGAATGGTGTCACTGGCGCATAATACGTCGCCAAGCTGTGGAGCTTGGCTTACAGCAACTAATAGATGGGTATGAGAAGGGCGGTCTTCCTGCTAGCCAAATTGTTAATGCTTTTCAGCGCAGCTTTTATATGTGGTGGGTCAATAAAATTACAGATGATGAACCTACGCTTCGCACATTTTTCAGTAGTGAGTTTGAGCGCAAGATCGATGAGTTTCGAGAGGTAGATAAACGCTATACCGAACTGACGCGAACTGAGATACAGGCGAGGCTTGCAGCAAAATTACCTCATGGGGGGGAAACGGCAAATAAGAATTCAGAGATGGGAATTCTTATGCGAGAAAGGCAGAAGCAACGTCGTCAAATGCCTATACGACAGCTGTTTCAAAAGATATCTAATTTACTGCCGCGCTTGAAACCATGCCTTCTGATGAGCCCTATTTCGGTTGCGCAATACCTTGACCCTGCACACCCACCGTTTGACCTTGTTGTCTTTGATGAG
The DNA here is from genome assembly GCA_037131655.1 of bacterium. Lineage (NCBI taxonomy): Bacteria > bacterium. The sequence goes on from JBAXQP010000303.1 coordinate 1,519, forward strand.
GCATCACAGATACCAGTATGGGATGCAGTGGGTGCGATTGCACGTGGAAAAGAAGCTGTCATCGTCGGTGATCCAAAGCAACTACCTCCTACGAATTTCTTCTCGCGATCTGAAGATCCTGATGCTTTGGAGGACGACATCGTTGAAGATCTAGAGAGTATCCTCGATGACTGCTTAGCCGCGCAACTGCCAACGATGTATCTTCGTTGGCATTACAGAAGTCGACATGAAAGTCTGATCGCATTCAGCAACTTTCACTATTATGAAAACAAGTTATTGACTTTTCCTTCCCCTTCGATCCAGCGGTCTGTATCTCTACGGCCCGTCAAGGGGGTTTATGATAAGTCCAAGTCGAGGACGAATCGAGCCGAGGCAGAGGCTGTCGTTATTGAAGTCTTACGCCGACTACTTGATCCAAGTCTTAACCGATATAGCATCGGAATCGTTACGTTTAGCATGAGCCAGCAAACGCTTGTAGAAGACCTTCTTGATGATGCTCGACGTAAGAACCCGAAAATCGACACTTTCTTCGATAATAACTTAGCCCCAAATAACGAGCCTGTATTCGTTAAAAACATTGAAAATGTTCAAGGGGATGAGCGAGATGCCATTCTATTCTCTATCTGTTACGGCCCAGACGCTCTGGGACGTGTATCCATGAACTTTGGCCCTATGAACAGAGATGGCGGTGAACGACGTCTCAACGTAGCGATAACTCGTGCACGAAGAGAGGTGGTCGTGTTTTCAACCCTCCGTGCTGACCAGATTGATCTATCTAAAACGCGGGCTAAAGGCGTTGCAGACCTCAAGAGCTTCCTCGACTACGCTACTCGTGGACCAGTAGCCTTGACCGAGCAGCTTACTACCAACCCAGATGCTGAGTGTGAATCAATTTTCGAGGAACAGGTATGTGATGCATTGCGAAACAAGGGATTTACAATACACTCTCAGGTTGGCTGTTCAGGATATCGAATAGATCTTGCCGTAGTAGATACTGAATCTCCAGGCCGTTATTTACTGGGTATTGAATGCGATGGTGCTAACTACCATCGTGCAAAAACAGCACGAGATAGAGACCGTTTACGCGAGAACGTACTTAAGGGACTGGGGTGGCAGTTACATCGCATCTGGTCTACGGATTGGTGGGAGAAGCCTGACAAAGAAATTGCTCGGATTGAGAACGCGATCGAGGAGGCGAAAAAAGCGCCTAAGCAGATTATTGAGCAGGTTCAGGTAGCTCCCCCCCCAACTCCAATATCTTGGGCTCCTATGCCTTTGAAAAGAGAACAAAACCAACCAGATATTCCCGGCCTTATGAGTTTGAATTCTCAGTGTTATGAGCCTTATGACACATCTCTGGTGCAGGGAGACCTCACAACGTTTTACTTTCCTGGAACAGATTGGGCTATCAGGCAAGCTATCGAAGATGTCGTTAAGCGCGAAGGTCCGGTGCAATTGGACTTGGCTGCAAAGCGAGTAGCTGCTCTTTGGGGGATAAGCAAACTTGGCTCAAAGGTTCTCGAGCGGATTACCCAACTTGCATTGCATACTAGCGCCTTTCGGACGCAAAGCCAGAAAAGAGTATTTCTTTGGCCATCGGAACTAACTCCTACTGACTACAAAATGTTCCGCATTCCAGGAAATGATGATATATCTCGTCGTAATGCCGACGAACTACCTCCGGAAGAAGTTGCTAACGCAGCACTATAT
>JBAXQP010000304.1 GCA_037131655.1 bacterium
AAGGAGGGGATACGATTTCTCTTCAAAATTAACTCAAATAGCCTTAAGCGAAACTGAAATGGCGCAAGGTATACTTTGTATTCCGGTTTGAGAATGAAAAGGTTTGGAAGCTGAATTTTTAAGCTGTATCCGTTCTTATCTTTATATTTTAAGTCTGAGCGGTAGTAAGGCGTTGCAGGATGGGTCGGATACTTTATAAACGACCACTTGCAGCCAGCTCAAAGGAGGTGCCCTGAGTGGGCGTAGCCGTTAAAACAGAGAAACTCACCAAAGAGTACTCCGGCCTATTAGCCGGTGTCCGGGTGAATGCCGTTGATAACCTGGACTTGGAAGTACAAGAAGGTGAAATCTTCGGATTTTTAGGCCCCAATGGAGCGGGCAAAACTACCACTATCAAGATGCTCCTGGGCATCATCTACCCAACCTCAGGACAAGCATGGGTGCTCGACCGCGAAATCGGCAATATCGAAACCCATCGAGTCATTAGCTACCTGCCAGAAAACCCCTATTTTTACGATCATATGACCGGCAAAGAAATTCTCAGCTTCTACGCCAGATTGTTCGGAATAAGGGAGCCGGCACGCTCGAAGCGCGTTGATGAACTCCTCGAACAAGTGGGGTTAGGACGCGAAGCTCATAAATCATTACGCAATTATTCCAAGGGAATGCTGCAACGCATTGGACTTGCACAGTCTCTTATAAACGACCCCAAACTCTTATTCATGGATGAGCCGACAGCTGGTCTGGACCCGATTGCTCACGTCGATATTAGACGATTAATTATTGACCTTCGTTCGCAAGGCAAGACTGTTTTCATCAGTTCCCACCAATTGGAGGATGTTGAAGAAGTCTGTGACCGAGTCGCGATTCTTAACCGCGGCAAAATGGTTGCGATGGGCAAGATGGATGATTTGTTGTCTGGCGGACGGGTTGACCTCGTAGCCGATAGCGTCGAAAATGGTGTTATGGACAAGGTTAAAAAACTTGGCGGGGTTGTCAGTTTAGTTGACGGCCGGTTAGTCGTCGAGCAACCGGACAATGGCTCTATCGATCAGGTGATTGATATCGTCCGCGCTGAAAAGGGTCATATCCTAAGTGTAAACCGGCAGCGCAAGACGCTGGAAGACTTCTTTGTTGAAACAATCCAGCAGGAGGGCAAAAACTAATGGGCGTTATCTGGGCTATCGCTACAACGACAATGGGAGAAGCGGTTCGCCGCCGCGTGTTGCTCATTATCTTACTCGTGGCGCTTGGCTTCCTGGTTATTGCGCCGGGATTAGCCGTACTGCAGCCTCGCGAGACACGTTCCGTCCTTATCGCTATGGGTTTGGGAATTATTCAGCTTTGTAGCGCTCTTATCGCAATCGTGCTGGTCATCTACATCATCCCAACCGAAATCGAACGAAGGACTATCTACACGATTCTGTGTAAACCAGTTCAGCGTTGGCAGTTCATCGTGGGCAAATTCATGGGCACGATGTTGAGCTTGTTTGTGATGATGACGTTGATGGGCGCATCCTTTATGCTGGTGTTTTGGCAACAAACCGGTAAGTTTGATACGAGTGTCCTCACCGGTATCGGGCTTTACTTTGTACAGGTCTCGCTATTGGCAGCGGTGGCAATGATGTTTTCAACTTTCGTGTCGCCGTTGGTCAATTTCTTCTTGTCAGCGGGCGTGTATATGGTCGGCAACTTGTTAAACCCGTTCTTCCAAACCGTTGGTGAAAGTGGGAGTGTAACAGCGTCAACCCGTGTCATAGCGACACTGGTTCATTACATCTTCCCCAATTTTGCCAACTACAACATTCAAAACCCGATTATTAACCCTGAGCAGGTAATTACAAACGCTACACTTTACATGCAGCAAATTACTATTTATGGGTTCACCTATATCGGGATTTTGCTAATCGTTGCCATCTTGATTTTCGATCGCCGCGAAATGTAGGGGGCGACAACTAAATGAACTTAAAAAATCGAAATATCTTAATAGTTGCGCTTCTTGTCCTATTCATAATTCAGGTAGGAACGCAACGTAATATCGACCCTCTGTGGAAAAAGAATTATATGCCTAAGCAGGTTGTGACCGTGGGGCCTTCTCCCGAGCAAGTCCTGCTGGCTTTAGGCGGGCTTAGAGAGTTCGTGGCAGGCATTCTTTGGGTCAAGGCGGATGGCTTCTTCCACACGGGCAACTATGATGCGCTGCTTCCGCTCGTTCGCATTGTTACCTGGCTGGACCCCCATCAAGTCGATGTGTACAGCACAGGCGCTTGGCACATGGCCTATAACTTTACGGATGAACAGCAGCGATCGGACCGCCGTTATATCGCTCCCGCTTTAGCGCTTTTACAAGAAGGCGTGGAGAATAATCCGAATACCTATAAGCTGTATTTCGAACTTGGCTACACCTACTCCAACAAGTTAGAAGATCATTATGGGATTGCAGCTAAGTGGTTTGCAAAAGCAAGTGAACATCCCGACATTCTCGCGGCGCTGCGCAATAGTCTTGCTCATGCTTATGAGAAAAATGGGGAACTCGAGAAGTGTATCGATACCTGGTATCAGATAGTTCAGTTTGATGAAGACGAATATAAAAGGGATCCAAAAGATTGGAGTAACTTTGTAAACATCAAGACTGCTGAGAACAACCTCGATCTTACAATCCTTCGAACCATAGCCCGTAAATACGATACTCAGCCTCCTTTGGATATCAAATTCGGCGCGATAGTAACTGTCCCGCAACCAAAGATGCTGCATATCGAGGGTGCTTTCTTCTTAGGCTCGATCGGCGCTCGCGTACGTTGTGTCCTTAAAGATGAAGGTTATGAATTACCTGATCCTACCAATGAGTTCACATTCGATGTCGCCAAAGATATCACTTATATGCGCGATTCACTTTATGTGAGAGGGTATTCTTTCGTTCATGACATCGACATGAGCAAAGACCCGTCGATGTATTCATTTAAAAAAGATAGTTACGACCTGGTCTTTTATTGGAACCCACGCAACACATCGCCGCATATTCAAGACCGGTTTGGTTTTAACGGTGAAGGTTTAGCGGATAAGCATTACCTAGCTGACGGCTTCAAGGTGAATAAGGAACAACCGACAAGCCCCGGCGCCAAGTGGAATGTTATCTATTGCAAGTTAAACATTACCAAAGACCAACTCCTGCGAAAAGGCAAATGGGCCGACAAAATCCCCGTCATCAAAACCGTCGGCTACATCAA
>JBAXQP010000305.1 GCA_037131655.1 bacterium
ACCCCCCGAATAGTAATAATTGGACAATTGTCAAGACCGGCTTTCGTCAGCTTATCGCGTAGCCGATAAATATGATTGTCGACAAGCCTTTGCTCGCTGCAGTAATCATCTCCCCAAATACGCTTTATTAATTGCTCACGCTGGAATACGATCTTTGGATGTTTCACCAATGCAACCAATAAATCGAACTCAACACTAGTTAATTCGACAGGTGCTTCGTTGACAAATACTTGTCTTTCATCGTAGATGATATGTAGGGAATTCCAACGATAGCTAGTCGGTGCTTGATTTCCTCCACGGCTTCGGCGCAAGAGAGCTTTAATACGCGCAACCACTTCGGCAACATGGAAAGGCTTTGTCACATAGTCATCTGCGCCTTTGGAGAGAGCGCGGACCTTGTCAATTTCTCCGTCACGAGCGGATAACATTAGAATGAAAGCTTCTGATTCACGGCGGATTATCTCACATACTTGAACGCCATCCATCCCTGGCATCATGATATCGAGCACAACCACATCCGGTCGATGCAGATGAAATGCTTCGATAGCTGACTTGCCATCATAAGCGGCGGATACATGATATCCTTCCGCTTCTAAATACCATCTCAAGCCTTCTACCAAGTCTTTATCATCATCAACAATTAGGATGGCGCTCATAATGGACAACCTCCGCGCAGGTTCTACAATATTATAGTCCAAAGGGGCGTAAACCGACTTACGCCCCCACAAAGCTGCTCAATATAAGTTCCAACTAATTCGTTGGCGCAGGTGGCTTTGGTAATGTGTTTTGACCCGTCACTGTCCCGTCAGCGATGTTAATCGCAACAATCTGTGGGCCGCGAACTATATAGAGAGTTTGTCCATTAAGCTTGAGAATGGCCTTAGCAGGTGGTGGGGGGGCGCCAGGGCCTTTACCCGCTTGCATGGTTTGTGAGTCAGCATTCTCTTGTTTTGGCGGTTCGACAACAGGCAAGGTCGACTTGACGGTTACTTTAAGCGTTGTTGCATCGATGCAATAAAATTCGTCGCCCATAACGATTAGTATTTTATCGCCTGCGCTGCCGCTGCCTGCTGAGAATAGCATTTCCCCAGGCTTTGGCATTGGCGGTTTATCAGTAGCGCTTGTGCTCTGTTCGCCCAGGTTTAATGTGCCGACTTCTTTCAAAGCTGCATCATACTTAACCAAAGTGCAACCGGCAAGAACGAATACTCCAGAGGTTCCGGTTTCAATCATGACCATCGGATGCGGAGGTCCGCCTGGTCCGCCTTGGCCCATCGGTCCCCCCGGACCACCCATTCCGCCCTGTCCGCCTTGTCCTCTTTGCGCTATGGCAATACTGCCAAACATCACTCCAAGCAGCACGATAACCACTGCCCAGTTGACCCAGTTCTTTGTTCGAAAGCGTTTCATTTTCTTCATCCTCCTTATAAAACTTGCTTCTGAAGAGCAGGTCATGTGATCCGCTCCTGTTCGCTTGTACTTATATTTTACGTCTATAAACAAATAAGATTTATCTCAAACATCACGCCCATATCACGTTTATGTCGTTTCTTTGTAATTCATAGGTAAAATACGGCACTTGAGGTTGTTATGGATAAAATGGTTACAGTGTTAGGCGGAGGGTTTGCGGGAGTGGAGGCGGCGTGGGCAGTCGCTCAGCGAGGGGTTCGTGTCAGGCTCTATGAGATGCGTCCTCATAAGATGACCCCCGCTCATAAATCGGGCAATCTTGGCGAGTTGGTTTGCAGTAATTCTTTTAAATCAGATCAACCAACCTCCCCTGCAGGCCATTTGAAGTGGGAGATGGAACAATTAGGCTCACTTGTTATTCCCACTGCTCGAAAGCACGCCGTTCCTGCTGGGCAAGCCTTAGCGGTCGAGCGGGATGCCTTCAGCGCTGAACTAACCGAGCGAATTGAGAGCCATCCGCTTATTGAACTTATCCGCGAAGAAGTAACCTGCTTACCCACTGAACGCCCACTCATTGTAGCAACCGGCCCGTTAACTTCTGAAAGTCTCTCAAGTGAAATCGCCAAGTTAGCCGGACATGAGTATCTTTACTTCTATGATGCAGTCTCTCCAACTGTTGATGCCTCAACGATTAACTATGACCGTGTATTCAAGCAAAGCCGCTACGACAAGGGCGAGGGGGACGATTATATCAATTGCCCCTTTAATAAAGAGGAGTATCAGGCTTTCTATCAAGCATTAGTCAGCGCTGAACTAACGCCTTTGCGCGATTTCGAAGACCCTAAGTTCTTTGAAGGGTGTCTACCCCTCGAAGAGATAGCGTGCCGTGGTGAACGCTCAATGTCCTTTGGCCCCTTTAAGCCGGTAGGTCTTACCGATCCTCACACAGGCAGACGCCCTTGGGCAGTCATGCAGCTTCGACCTGAGGATAAACAGGGAAGACTTTACTCTTTAGTCGCCTGCCAAACCCGAATGACATGGCCGGAGCAGAAAAGGGTGTTCCACCTAGTCCCCGGTCTGGAAAACGCCGAGTTCGTTCGCCTGGGCGTTATTCATAGAAACACCTATATCGATAGCCCCAGATTATTATTGCCAACCCTCCAATACAAAGAGGAACCCACGATGTTCTTTGCGGGGCAGTTAGTAGGAGTAGAAGGCTACATCGAATCAGCCGCCGCCGGATTGATGGCAGGCATCAACGCTGCCAGGCTAGTATCTGGCAAGGAAGCCGTAACCCTCCCTGAGCAAACAGTTTTAGGTTCACTGCTAGCCTACATCACTACAGTCCCAGACAAACACTTCGCCCCCATGAATGCCAATTGGGGATTACTTCCCGAAGAAGGAACCCATACAAAAGACAAGACCCTCCGAAGAGAAAAGAAACTCCAATCCGCCCGCACTGCCTTTGAAAACTTTATGCAAGAGCTTCCTTAGTAAAGCTAAGCAGGGGCGCGAGAGCGCAGCCCCCGAACACGAACGTGTCATTGCGAAGCTCTGTGCCGAAGCAATCTCCTCCACGCAATGACACGATCTACTAACTTGTATGCACAGCTTCTCTACGTGTGAAGACCAGCTTATGGTCTTTGGCGTCTACTTCTATTACATCCCCTTCGGCGTACTCTCCGGCGATTAGTTTTTGGGAGAGAGGGTTGAGGATGTCCCTCTGAATGACGCGCTTTAATGGGCGGGCTCCGTAGGCTGGGTCGTAGCCTTCGGCGGCAATGTAGTCAAATGCGGCTTCGGATAAGT
>JBAXQP010000306.1 GCA_037131655.1 bacterium
TCCTTGCTACTTGTGCTTTCTAGTGGTGATGCGTTGTTGACAGAAGGTGCATTATAGGGTTGGCTAGGGCTTGGTTGACTTGAGCTTGGTTGACTTAGGCTTGGTTGTCTTAGGCTTGGTTGACTTTGATTTGGTTGACTTGAGCTTGGTTGATTTGGACTTGGTTGATTTGGGCTTTGTTGACTTCGATTCAGCGTGAATTTATTCAGGGATACAGCTACGGTTGCAATAACCAAAATCACAATCATCACAGATAACGAGGTTACTATTCTTTGTTCTATTCGTTGTCGATTCGCCATTATTAACCTATACTTCCCGGTGATCGGTAACTGCTTCTCACTTTTATAATTCGTCAGGTAACAAGTGTATATTAACATGTTCTATTTTAAATGTAAACCGAGAAATGCCTGTAGGGCTTCATCTTAAGTTGAATATAGACTTTTCCTGGTATTATCAAAACAGTAATCAAGCTTCTTTGAAGTTTGTCCGACCAGAAATCATGTTTAATTTCAAAATGTCCTAGAGAGTGAAATTAACCTGAATGAACTAGTTTGCTACAATAGCGTAGTCAAGGCGGCAGCTTTAGCTTTTGAGGAGAGAATTTATGGAAGAAGTCATTAATCTTCAGGAACAGCTTCGTCAGGCTATGAATGATATCGTTCGGGCGTTGGTGGCTGCTGAGGAGGCTCAAGAAGGCGCTATTTTAGGTCATGCCGATCGGGTGGCTTCATGCGCGACCGCAATCGTCAACCAATTGGGTATTAGCGGCGAGGCTTTAGTTACACTACGTCAGGCGGCGGCTTTACATGATGTGGGCAAGATTGCGGTTGATAGAAAAATCGCCGCCAAATTCGGCAAGCTTACCGACGATGAACTCCGCGCGATGCAGCTTCACGCAATCTTAGCTGAGCGTATCTTAGAAAAGATTGAAGGACTTCATGATGTCCTCCCCGCTGTACGTCATCACCACGAACGATGGGATGGCACCGGTTATCCAGCAGGTTTGAAAGGTGAGGAAATCCCTCTCGGCGCACGTATTATCGCTGTTGCGGAAACCTTTGACTTTCTCACCACCCCCTTAAATTGGCGCGAGACGATGGACCCGGATGAAGCCTCCGCCGAAATCTGGCGCTGCTCAGGTACCCAGTTCGATCCCGCAGTGGTTGAAGCTTTTGTAAAAATCCAACCTCTCATATCATTCGTTCACTAATTTATAAACGGTATCATTGCTTCAGCTTGAAGCGCCCTATAAAAGGCAATTAGCGCTTTGGAAGTGAGAGATGATATTTGCGGGAGTTGGGGAAAATGTTATTACGCCTCCGGTCGGAGCGCCGATTGTAGGTACGATTGCCCCTTGCACAGGGGTGCATGACGATCTTTTTGTACGCGCTTTGGTGTTAAGTGACGGCAAAGAGAAAGTCGCTATCGTCAGCTTGGACCTTTGCGGGATGGATTTTGAGACGGCTGATGAAATCCGCTCAAAGATTAAGGCAACTACCCAAATAACTACCGCTCTGCTCTGCTCTAGCCATACTCATAGCGCCCCATTTACCATTCCCTATCTCGTGACCCCCTTTAAGTGGTTATACGAAGAAGGCAAAGTTTGGCGCGATGAGATGATAAAGAAGACCGTGGGTGCTGTTCAAAAAGCGGCTGACAATCCTCAGAAGGCATCCCTTCGAGTTGGTCGTGCGATCGCACAGGCAGGGATTAACCGCCGTCATATTGTCAATGGCGAATTTGTAATGACGCCCAACCCCGAAGGCTCGGTTGTGCCGTGGGTCGATGTGCTTCGGGTAGATAATACTGAAGGCAAGCCGATAGCGATTTTTTATACCCATGCCGCACATCCGGTGATTGTGCATGGCGCAAGTCCGCTTATCAGCGGCGATTACCCGGCTTTTGCCTCTGAGACTATTCGTAAGCATTTCGGCAATGAAGTGATGCCCCTCTTCGCCCAAGCCTGTGGGGCGGATATTAACGGCGAACCTCTAAGAGGCGGATTTGATTCGGCAAAAGCTGCGGGAGATAAGTTAGGCGAGGCTGTAGTTAAAGCCGCCAATGAAAGCGTGCCAATTACCAACACAACAATTAAGACCGCCTTCAAAAAGCTTCTATTGCCCCTCGAAGAATTCTCTCCTGTTGATGAGCTTGAGAAATTAGTTGCATCGATGGAGGCTGAGCAAGCACAGAACCCGCCTGGAGATGACCCGTATCCGAATGAGTTTTACCTTTGCTTTAAAGACCGGCTTGCAAAAGCCAAACAGGGGCCGCCTGAGCCGCTGCGATTTGAATTGATGGGAATTGGATTTGGCGACGAATTTGGCCTCATTGGACTGACGCATGAGGTATTCTCTGCCTATCAACTTTGGGCTGACGCCAATTTGCCGTTCGAGCATAATTTTGTCACCTCTTATACGAACGCTTGCGAAAGCTATATCCCGACCGATCAGGGGTTGGATGAAGGTGGGTATGAAGGCGCAAATCATGGCGCGGCGCTGATGTGGCCAAGGCGATCCCGATTGCAAAAAGGCGCTGAAGAAATTATTAAAGAAGCGATGAAAGGACTTTTCAAATGAAAGATTTAGACCCTAAGGAAATAGTTGGAGCGGAAGAATTAGCCAACGTTACGGCTGTTATCAACAGCGGCAATATGTGGCGAATGGGCGGCCTCTTTGTTGACCGTTTTGAAGACGAAATGGCCGCGCATCTTGGACGAAAATATGTCTATGCCGTCAACTCTGGGACTTCGGCCAATGAAGCGATTGTTGCCGGTTTAGGACTTGAGCCGGGCGATGAGGTCATTTGCCCCAGTTCGACCCCGATTTTTGCCACAATGCCGGTCTTTGCGGCGTCTGGTATTCCTGTTTTCGCCGATTCCGATCCGCGAACCACAATGATCACCCCGGAAGGCATCGAAGCGGTGGTCAGCAAGCGTTCGAAGGCCATCTTTGTGGTGCATGCCTTTGGACAGGTTGCACCGATGGATAAGATTATGGCGATGGCAAAGAAGCACAACTTGAAGGTGCTCGAAGATTGCGCCCAGGCTTATGACTGCTATTTTGAAGACAAAATGACCGGCGCGATTGGCGATTCCTCGTGCTTTAGCATGCAGCAGAGCAAGCATATCACCTCGGGCGAAGGCGGCTTTGTGAGCACCGATGACCCCGAAATGTACAAGAAGATGGTGCTCTACT
>JBAXQP010000307.1 GCA_037131655.1 bacterium
AGCCCAGGGTTGATTATTGCGGTGAACTTCTGCATGGACGTGCCTTTGCTGTATTGCGGCACTCCGCAAATTCGGTACGGTTAGCTTTTCGAAATGTTCTAAAGGATTTGGTAAAGGATTCCTTATCGTGAACCAGCCTTTGTTTAGCATCATTACGGTAACTCTGAACCCCGGCGGAGGTCTGGGGCGTACGGTTGATTCCGTAAAAGCGCAAATATTCCGGGACTTTGAGCACATAGTTAAGGATGCTGGTTCTACCGATGGTAGTGTGGCGCAGTATGCGCGATCAGGGAATGACTATGACCCCATAGTTATTATAAGGACGGATCGAGGGATATACGATGCCATGAATCAGGCATTGGATTATGCTAGCGGAAAGTATGTTCTTTTTCTTAATGCCGGTGACTTGCTATATGACGGTGAGGTTCTGGAGCAGGTTGCACAAGTGGTAAAAAATGAACCGGCACTTGGCTTGGTCTACGGCGATTATTTCGCGGAAACGCTACAATTGATAGTTAAAAGTCCTAAACGATTGAGCGGTTTTTTTCTCTACCGGACCATGCTTTGCCATCAAGCGTGTTTCTTTATGCGTGAAGAAGTAGACAAGATCGGGCGTTTTGATAATTCGTTACGGGTTGTTGCGGACTATGACCTACTGCTCCGCCTAGTTCTTGGCTCAGGCCTATCTTTCAAGTATCTCGGGAAATCGTTCACTTCTTACATGGGTGGCGGCTTTTCTATTTATCCGGATAATGCTCGAATCGGTGCGCGTGAGGTGAACCTGCTTCGGCAACGACATTTTCGGCCGAGCGAACGTTTGCTCTATGGATGTATGCGGGCGCTAACTTTCCCTCACTTGCGAATTAAACTAATGCAATCTACTCATTTTCTGCTTTTGCAGAGAATGTATGTAATGGCGACCAATTTGTGGAACAGATAGTTCTCAGATAGGTTCAATCATGATAGGGCAGCAATCACAAATATCTGACGACTCCAATACAGGAAGAATTGTCATGGTCGGAGCCGCTATTCCCGAAGATGTTATGGAGGCTGTCATAAAGGCAGATCCTGCGCCTGAAATCCAGACGCATAAACTGTCGTGGGCGATCATTCACGGCATCGAAAGCACGGGAGAGGTGTTGGATCTGCTTTCCACTGTCGCTATCAAGGACTATCCTAAGTCAGATTGGCTTTGGTCTGGATATCGAAAATGGGATCGGGGTAATGGTAGTGATAACAGGTTGATCCCTTTTATTAATATACTCGGTTTGAAACAAATAACGCGATTTCTTGGTTGCTTTGCAATGCTCGTCCGATGGTCGGTTGCCCACCGAGGACAAAAACGACATGTAATTCTTTACGGTCTTATCAGCGCACACTTATATGCCGTGCGGTGTGTGAAGTGGATGCTACCCATAAAAGCAACAATTCTCGTAACTGATCTTCCGGGCTTGGCCGCTAGTTGTGAGCCATGGTGGAAAGGCCGTTTGCGATCAATAGATCGGCGCATGGTATATAATGCAGTTCATGTGGCCGACGGGTTAATAGTTCTCGCGCAACAGATTGCCGAGCACTTGTCGCTTAAGATTCCATATATTGTAATGGAAGGGATTGTCTCCGGCGAGGCCGAGAAACTTTTGCAGTTAACACCACAACAAAGTAATAAGGGCGAGAAATTTATTGTGCTTTATGCTGGTGCCCTTGGTCGGAACTATGGGATTCCCATGTTGCTGGACGCCTTCTCGAAATTGCCCGCTGAAAACTTTCAATTATGGCTATTTGGACGAGGAGATATGTATGAGGAGATAAGATGCCGGGCACAACAAGATTCCCGCATTTATCTTTCGGAAATAGTCATTTCAACAGAGGAACTCTTACAGAGGACTCAGCAAGCAACAGTTTTAATTAATCCGCGTCCAACTAAAGAAATATTCGCTCGTTACTCCTTTCCATCAAAGATATTGGAATATATGGCAGCGGGGCGACCTGTTATTAGTACTCGACTATTAACTATTCCTGAGGAGTATGAATCATATTTAATATGGCTCGACCAAGAGACGCCGGAAGGGTTGGCGGATCTTTTGCGCCAACTGCGGGAACAGCCGAGGGAGCAACTTGATTTTCTGGGGCGATGTGGGCGAGACTTTGTTATGGAAGAAAAAAGCATCATGAAGCAGGGCGAACGGATCGCAGCGTTTATAAAATTTGTTAATTCTTGCGGCAAAGACGAACAAACTTTCATCAATTAACACAAACTGAAGGCAATTATGTTCAGTGCAAAAACACTTCTTATAACGGGTGGTACAGGGACTTTTGGAAATGCGGTATTAAAGGGATTCCTTCATACGGATATAAAAGAGATTCGCGTATTCTCGCGAGATGAGAAGAAGCAGGATGACATGCGCAAGCAGTATGCCAATCCTAAACTTAGGTTTTACATCGGGGATGTGCGGAATGCGGATAGTGTGCGAGATGCAGTAGAAGGCATTGACTTCATTTTCCACGCCGCCGCCCTGAAACAAGTTCCATCCTGTGAATTCTTCCCTGTCGAAGCGCTTCGCACAAACGCTCTAGGTACCCATAACGTGCTGACGCAGGCTACTGCTGCTGGAGTTAAGCGGGTTGTGGTGCTGAGCACAGATAAAGCAGTCTATCCGATCAATGCCATGGGTATTTCCAAAGCAATGATGGAGAAGATTGCTGTCGCACAGTCCCGAGTTTCAGGAAAGCGCACCGTGATCAATGTGACGCGTTATGGCAATGTCATGGCGAGCCGTGGCTCCGTCATTCCGCTATTCCTAAAAAACATCCAGGAGGGAAAACCTTTAACCCTCACGGATCCGCACATGACCCGGTTCATGATGACGATTGAGGATGCAGTTGACCTAGTACTTTATGCTTTCACCCATGGCTACCCTGGCGATACTTTCGTGCAAAAGGCGCCGGCGGCAACGATCGAGACCCTGGCCTTGGCTCTCAACAAGTTGCTCAAGACCGACGCCCCGATCAAAATCATTGGCACGCGTCATGGCGAAAAACTATACGAGTCGCTCCTGACTCGTGAAGAGATGGCCGTTGCTGAAGATATGGGCGGCTATTACCGGGTACCGTGCGACAATCGCGATCTTAACTATGACCTCTTTTTCAGTGAGGGTAGCGAGAAGGT
>JBAXQP010000308.1 GCA_037131655.1 bacterium
GAGCAAATGGCACCCCTCAAATGTGGCTGCGAAAAGGAAAGCCGTGCTTATTGCCAGATTGGTGTCGTTACTTATGCGATTTTGAACAACCGATCATATATTTCTTGCACCGTTGAATACCTTTCGAATTTGGCTTTTGGTATTTCGCGAATTTCAGGACGTTCCGCCTTAACCCCTTCGGCATTTGCTTTTGTATGCTTTGCTACTTTGAACTCCTCTATGCTTGGCAGAGGCGATCCAAACGAACCACCAAAAAACAGAAACGGTCCTAAGTCTAGCGTCTTATCGTCAAAGTACACCCACACAACACAGCCAGAGGGCTTACTAGACAGAGCAGTATGCACCTTCTGCTTTACTGCTTTTGCATCGAGGTGCGCTGCCTTGAGCTGGACATGACGAATCACGCCATTTTGCTCTGCGATTAGATCGTACCCTCGATTATCGACTTCTGGTTTTGCTATTTCCAACGAACATCCGCCTTCAATCCATGAAAGTTTCAATAACTCACCAATGAATAAATGCTCGATGAGTTTTTCTCGGAATGATGATTTCAGATAGTGCTTTTCCATTTATTACCTCGTGAATAACGGGCCGGGAGAACAGCGGCGGTTTTAGACATCATGGTTGTCAGTCGTAAAACAGAAAAGCTTAAAGACCTGCCATCCTTGTAAACGTGGGTTATGCAATCCATTACCACCTACTTCTACCAGTCCGACTTGTTCGGATAGTTCACGCGACCCTTGAAGTACTTAACGTTGAGCGCCTTATCAATCAGCACTACACCGATAGAATGCGAAAACCGCCCGCTGCTTCGATAGGTATCTCTCTCATAGCGTTGAAGTTTGAAGAGCAATAGCAACTCCCTATCATAATTCGTCAGCACCTTCTTAAGTACGCTTGATGTGCATAAAAGCCGCAGTCCCGGATGAGGGCCATCTTCACGGTTGGTTTCATCGCGTCCCCAGGCTTCGGCTCGAAGTGAAAACGTCCCTCGCTTGTTATTCCCGAAGCATCCGAATGCATCTCTCCGTGTCAGCTCGCAGAACTCCGAATATTCTTGAGCAAGACGTGGCCGAACATTGGCAATCGAAACGCCATACGGATCATGTTCATCCAACTGGGCCTCGCCGGACGGACAAACGATCCAAGGCGAGAACTCTTTCTTATCGCTGCGCAGATATTCGTCATCATGTTCGCCGCCCTGTAAAGCAGGCACCCATGCCCGTATAGGCTTTTCGTGAATGAGCTTTCTTGCAAACTGCTCGGCCTTTTTGGGTGGAACAAGCACAGAGGATATTCCGATTTCAACACCATCGGATGAATACCATCTGCCCTGAACAATCAGTTCTTTACCAAGCCCTTTCTCAATATCTACGCAGGCAAGCGCTAAGATCTTCTTCTGATCGCCGATTATCGCGAGCCCCTTCTTCTTAGATTCAAGCAGCCTCACAGAGGCGTCATCAGGCGTCCTGCCTGTTCCATCGGATAACCACAATCCATCCTTGCGCGTAAGCACGTAGCGGCCAACCCACTCTGTCCACGGGTCGTCCCCGTACCACCCGTCGTTGGTTACAGGATGAGCGACAAGCAGCTTGGCTGCTGCAATAAATAGAGCATGCCACCCGAGTTGTTGCCCATAGCCGTGAAAGCGGGGCGTTATTCCATGAGAATTTTGCCCGCGGGACTCGCGGCCACCATCCTCATACATGTGCGTCATTGACGGATCAATCTTTTGTACGATGCTTGACATCATGTCATCAACTTCCCAGCAGCCCTTGCCGAAGATACGTCCAAGGTTATCAACGTCATGCTTATTAAAGTCATACTCCAGATGGAACCGAAAGGACGGTTCGGGTACTGATTTCGGACGACCCTGATAGAAACCGCCGCCATTGCGGACCTTCTTTCGTAAACGCGGACGCTGGGACTTGTCGGCATTACGCACAATCTTGAGCGTGGCTGAGTCAAGCACTAGTTTGCTGCGATCTACACAGGCAATAAGCGCTTTGGCGGCAAAGTGGCGCATAAGCACATGCGGCTCGTCTTTTTCCATGATGCCAGCCAGGAGTAGATCCTTGTAACGCGCCACCTGATCGGGATGGTCGATAGCCATCCGCGCCAGGGTGATCAAAAGCCAAAGCCGTGCATGCAGGTAGTAGAACACGAACTCTTGTGCCTGAAACGGTTCAGCATTCTTCGTGTCGAAGGCGGCAACAATTTTGTCGACAATGTCCCAGCGCCCAAACTTTGCAAACCGGCGTATGCAGTGAGCGGCGCGCCATCTGTCAACCGCATGGGGCGAACCGATGACACGCCATATTAGCCCTGCAGCTATTTCGGCGAAGTTATTTGCTGGGTAGCAGCCAGCTTTCCACGGACCGTCTGTTACGTTGTCGGCAATCCGTGCCGAGTCACTCGATAGGAGACGCTTCAGGGCAAGCTGCCCCTGCCCTTCATCCGCTTCCGGGCATATGAAATTTGCGAACGCAAGCCATACAGATCCGGCGACTGTGCTATCAGGACGTGAAAAGACCTTTATCAACTCAACGACGAGTTCGGCCATGGGCACGCCCGTAAACTCGGATATCTCCTTGATGTTCGACCCCGAGAATCGACCGTCATCGACCAAATCATCGGCGTGAGCAAGAACTAGAGGCTGTGCCAGGCTCCTATAGACACCAGCAAGCGCCGCGGATGATCAGCCCCAGGCTTCCTTCGCATCTTTCAGTTCTGCGAATTTCCAGTAGAAAAACAGATGCTCCAGATTGGCCACATTGCGAACGTATTGACCGCGGGCAGCAAAGGGCACTTTGGCACGCAGCGCGGAAAAGAAGCCGCCTTTTAGATCATACATATTCCCCAACGCATTAAATTCGTCGATGGCCTTTACAAGCGATGCCTCGTCAGTCGGGTCCGTCGCTTCGGCTAATCGGCGGTATCCCGTTTTTCCTGTCACCCACGATCTGCGATAATCTCACAAGACCGCTTTCCGGGAGGATATTAGGCACTGCTTGCACTTCTTTCTTTTCCATGGCCTGCTCCTTTTTGTGAGCAACAAAAAACCTGTGCCAAACGTCAAAGCAGTAAATGCTCTGAAGTTCAACACAGGTAATGGGGAATCCGAAAAGGTGCCATGCCCTGTTGCTGAGTTGTACCCGCTAACT
>JBAXQP010000309.1 GCA_037131655.1 bacterium
CTTTTTATCCCGAAATATCACCCTAATATCACGGCTTTGGCGCGAGTAATAGGGCTGCAGTAAGCCTTTCTTCTGCAATTCTTCCAACAGGCTCGCATCATTTGCCAGCACTAAATCAGCTTTCGGGGCAGACTTCTCGCTTTGCAGCCTATCGATGAGTTCTTTTTGTGAGGTGAAATAAGTCGCCAGGATATGCGCTTTAGTATTCTTCTCAAACGCCCGAAATAAAGGTTCAACGCATTCCCTTTTCTCCATCACGTAAACAACAATATTCGTCCCCACAAGCTTCTGGACTAACTTGCGATTTTTCAAATAGACCAATGGAACCACCACCAGTCCAATTATTAAAATCGCCCCTATGAGAACCCGAAATCGAAGAAACTTACGCATACCATTCTTATGGCACCAACTCAGGCTTTATGTCAACGGAGGGAGAATGAAGGGTAAAAGGTGAAAGGCAGATTTAACCCATTTCCCCCTTTCCAAAGGGGAAATGGTGGTGCATTGACTCAGAAAAAGAAAGCTATGGTAGCAAAGTCTTAGCTCTGCTACCATAGCTTCGTGAGTTTTCGGAAATGCGTACTTCGTTAGCCGTTCTTGCGCTTGAACTCTTTCATGAAATCGACCAGCGCTTTGCAGCCTTCTATGGGGAAGGCGTTGTAGACGGAGGCTCGGATGCCGCCGACTGAACGGTGACCTTTTAGGCCGTCCATTTTAAGCTCTTTGGCTTCTTTAACGAACTGCTTTTCGAGGTCTTCGCTTGGCAGTCGGAAGGTAATGTTCATAAGTGAACGGCTTTGTGGTTGGGAGTGGCCGCGATAATAGCCTCCACTGGTGTCGATGGCATCATAAATTAGCCCGCCCTTTTCTTTGTTCAACTTATGCATCGCAGGCAGGCCGCCGATGTCGTTGATGAGCCACTTGGCGACCAAGCCAATAATATAGATGCCGAAGGTGGTCGGGGTATTGTAGAGCGACTTGTTCTCGGCCATGATCTTGTAGTCAAGCATGGTCGGAAGGGTTGTGGCGACTTGTTCTTCGAGCATATCCTTGCGAATAATCACTATGGTCACGCCCGCAGGACCCGCATTCTTCTGCGCGCCGGCGTAGATAAGAGAGTATTTATTCGCTTCGATAGGGCGGCTCATAAAGTCTGATGAAGCGTCGCAGACCAGCGGAATATTGCCGGTATCGGGGTCCATATGCCACTCGATGCCTTCGATAGTCTCGTTGGCGGTGATGTGAACGTAGGCGGCATTCTGGTTGTACTCTAGCTCACCTGGATCGGGCATTCGGCTGAACTTTTCATCATCTCCACTCCAGATGACCGCAACTTCGCCTTCTTTCTTGGCTTCCTTCATGGCCTTTTTGGCCCATGAACCTGAATTCACATAGTCGGCGCTCTTGCCATGCATGAAGTTCATTGGCACCATTGAGAATTGTTGTGAGGCGCCTCCTTGCAGGAACAGCACTTGATAATCGCTCGATAGGCCAAGCAGTTTGGCGATATCAGCTTCGGCGGTCAGAATGATCTCGTCGAATCTAGGGGAGCGATGACTGATTTCTAAGATGGACATGCCTGCGCCTGGTAGGGCTAAAAGGTCGCGCTGAGCTTCCACTAGCACTGGCAGAGGGAGCACAGCAGGACCGGCTGAAAAATTGAATATCCGTTCTACAGATGACATTGTTATCTTCCTTTTCTTTTTATTAAAGCTCGGTTAGGGTGAGCGCCAGGATGGACGGGTGCGCTTTGATGCGGTCATTAGTTTCCTCAGGAGAAGCGCCATCGAGGTGTATCTCAGCGATTGCCGCATCTGCGCCTTGGAAAACGACGTTGTGAGTTTCCTGTACGTTGATCCCTGCAGTACGCAATTCATCAAATATATGCGCCAGCACACCCACGCGGTCTAGATGCCTGATGGCGAGCATGTGCGTTGCCGGTGAGCGCTTGCACAGGTTAACCGTATTCGGCACAGTTCCGTTCTCTTTGAACTCGCGGAGAATGCGAACCGTTTCCGCCGCAATCGCTTCCTGCGCCTGTTCAGTTGATGCGCCGATATGGTGAGTGCCATAGATACCAGCGTTCATGCCAACGGGATCGGTAAATGTGTCGGTCGAGGAGGTTGGTTCTTGCGGGAACACATCAAGTCCAGCGCGTATACCCTTCTCCTGTACGGCTTTAAGCAGCGCCTCATGGTCAACCACTTCCGCCCTAGAGGTGTTAATGAAATACGACCCCGGCTTCATAGCGTTGAATACACTTTTACCCACCAGTCCCTTTGTTTCGGGAGCTGATGAGATATGAACACTTAACACATTACATGCTGTTGCCACTGCCTCAGGGGTTGCTTTGTATTCGACGCCCAAATCTTCAGCCTTTTGGGGGGTCAGCGATCGGCTCCAGGCCACTACATGCATTCCAAAGGCCTTTGCCCGTGGAATCATTTCTTTGCCAATATTGCCCACTCCGACTAAACCCAACGTGCGTCCAAATAGGCCTTTTGCATTGCTGAACTCTTTCTTATTCCACTGCCCTTGCCGCATTTGGATCACATTATCAGCAATACGCCGATCCAGGGACAGCATAAGAGCAAATGCCAATTCAGCCACCGCAATGGAGTTCTTACCGGGGCAGTTTGAGACATAGATGCCGAATTTAGAAGCCGTAGCAACATCAATCGTGTTGTATCCCGCCCCTGCGCGAATGACTAGACTAAGACATCCCTTTTCGAGCATCGGGGCGGTGACCTTTGTAGATCGAACTACTACCACATCCGCCTTGCTCTCGATAATCGTTTCTGTTAAGGCATCCTCTTTCAAATCCGGGCTATAGACAAGCTCATATCCAAGAGACTTGATCCCATCAATCCCGCTTTGTTCGAATTTATCCGCTACCAATACTTTCATGCCGTACTAATCTCCTTAAATTTAGACTGGAGGTATGCCCGTATTTATACACTATTTCAGTCCCCCATTGCCATGTGGGAAAAGCTATAAGTGAGGACAGACCGTTTCGTAATGAATTAACTAGCTCCCCCTACTCCTTCGCCCCGTGGGCTTTGAGGAGGGTGGCTATCTCCGAGTGCCTTCCTGCTTTGGCTAAATCTAACGG
>JBAXQP010000310.1 GCA_037131655.1 bacterium
AGTCAGTGTCAGATTTCCCCCTTTCCAAGGGGGACTCCGGAACCCTTCGATATGGCCTGAAGGCCTACTCAGGGAAGCGGATTTGGGGGCTAGGGATGCCTTGAGAATTTGGGGATTGGTTGCTTGGCGAATAAATTCGCGGCTATTGAGATCAAAGTCCGCCTACGCGGACTATCCGGCAGAGGCCACGCAGGTTGACTTTGCCAATATCAGTAGCGGTTTCAACCGCGTCACCATGTAGGGGCAGAGCTTGCTCTGCCCTCCGGAGGGCGCAGCTAGCTGCGCCCCTACAAGATTCCAAGCACGAATTGAAACCCCTTGCATTTCATTAGAAGTGTCATTTCGAGCTTGTTGAGGGATCCGTCTGGAAGGTTTTAGAGGAGATTGCTTCGGCACAAACAGCCTCGCAATGACACGGAAAGAGAAAGCATCCAGAGCCGGAGAGACGCTAGCGTTACGGGCTGAAGGCTGATAGCTGATCGCTTCTCAGCTAATTAATGAAAATACGATCCGCCGTTGACGTCTACTACCAGGCCGTTTAGGTAGTTGGCTTCTTTGCTGGCTAGGAAAACCACCACATTGGCCACATCTTCTGAAGTGGCGACGCGTCCCAGGGGGACGTCTTTTATTATGCGTTCGAGATCACGCTCGATGTAGTCAGTGGTCATTTCCGTTTCGACATAACCAGGGGCGACACCGTAGGAAAGGATGCCTGTTTTAGCAAGTTCATTGGCCATGGAGCGAGTGAAGTTAATCATGGCGGCTTTGGTGACTGCATAATGAGATGCCTGGCGCTCACCCTTGAAACCTGTGCGAGAGGAGATATTGACTATCTTTCCTGTCTTGTATTCAAGAAAATGCCGAACAAAGAGATAACTTAAGTTCACTGCGCTTAGGAGGTTGGTTTCTACCATCTCCTTCCACCGTGCCTGCCATTCCTCATAATCAACTGAATCAAAACGCATGTGCTCGTAGATGCCAGCGTTATTGACTAAGAGGTTAATCTGTCCAAAGGCTTCGATAGAGAGGCGTGCCAGCTTCTCACAACCCATCGGATCACTTAAGTCCGCCTGTACGCTGTAGTGACCAAAACCCTTCAGAAGTGAAAGCGTCTTCTGCGCTCCTTCTTCCGACGAATTATAATGCACGATCACCCGCACCCCCGCTTGTGAAAGCCTAACAGCAATCGCTCGCCCAATCCCCCGTGAAGCTCCACTAACAACCGCGTTCATTCCATTTAAATCATACATAGGAAAGCGATTCTACCCAAAGAAGCAATTTCCTGCATAGAGTGAGGTTTTTTATATTCCGTCGACAATTCTTTGAAGGAAACCTAATAACATGAGGGCGATCATAGGGGCAAGGTCTAGACCGACCGCTCCGAATTGGAGGACGGGGAGTGCTTTGCGTAGAGGGTCAGTAGCTGACTTGGAGACTTTTCTAACAAAACGGATTATCGGATTGTAAAGCGGAACCCGACCTCCCGCCGAATAAATCCATGACATGATAATATCAGCAAAGATGCAAAGCATCACTAAACCGATTATGTCCGCTAATATGAAACCCAGGGTGATGGGGGGGTAGAATAGGTTCACTTTGGTTTTTCCTCCGATGCTTTCGCTTCTATCATCGCTTTTACTTCGTCTCGGTTGAGTTTAGCCGCCACGTCTTTCGGGTCAGCCATTAATATCTTGTTCCATACTTCCAGCGCTTCTTCCAACCTATCGAGCTTAGTATAAGAGTGCGCCAATAAACGCCATGGATTTGAGTTGGAAGGTACTCGCTCAGTCGAAGCCTTGAGGGGCACTATCGCCAAATCATATTGTTTTTTATTATAGTAGTAATTCCCTAAATCAAAATAGGGTTCCCACGAGTTGGGGTTGTTCTTTATAGCAAGTTTATAGATTTCTATCGCTTGCGCATCTTTATGATTGCTTTCAAGAAGCCAGCCAAGATTGTCATATGCCGTTAATCCTTGAGGGTCTATCTCTATAAGCATATAGAGCAAGCTCATAACATGATAATGCTGTCCCTTGTGCCAATAAACATCGGTTTGCGACCAAAGTTCGCTTGCGGCTGCGTCGAGAATATCATAGACCCGCTTCTCGGTTTTCGCTGGCGGGGATGATTGAGCCATCACCCTAATACTTAGCGCGAAGATTGCAAATGCGACTAATAAACGCAATTATGTATCCAATTCCTCATTCAAAAGTTGCTGGACAAGTTGCGGATTGGCTCGGCCTTTGCTTTCTTTCATGATTTGGCCGACCAAAAAACCCTTAGGCTTAGGGTCTCCTCCCTTAATCTTTTCTACGACTTCAACGTTGGCATCTATGACTTGCTTAACGATAGAACGAATGGATGACTCGTCGGTGATTTGCGAGACACCGGCTTCTTTCGCGATTTCGCTTGGGAGCTTGCCCGTTTTGAAGGCTGTGTCAAACACGTCTTTCGCTTGACGCCCGCTGATGGCGCCTGAGCCGATGAGCTTGAGTAAGTCGGAAAGGTGGACGGGGGTGATTTTGCTGTTGTCAATTAAGGTGTTGGATTCGTTCAGGAGCTTTGCCAACTCGCTGTTAATCCAGTTGGTTGCGCCTTTTGGCTCAGCGCCATGTTTCACTGCGTTTTCAAAGAATTCGGCCGTCGCTCGATCAGCCGTCAGTACCCCGGCATCATAATCGTTCAAGTTGAATTCGTTCACGTAGCGGTCGCGTTTTTGCATAGGGAGTTCAGGGATACTTGCCCGCAACCGCTCGATCCAGGCCTCATCGAAAGCAACATTGACCAGGTCAGGCTCTGGGAAATAGCGATAGTCTTGCTCCGATTCTTTGGTGCGCATGTTAAAAGTGCGTTGGGTTTGCTCGTTCCACCCGCGAGTCTCTTGGACGATTCGCTCGCCATTTTCCGTCATTTCGCTTAAGCGTTCAATCTCAAATTCAATACCGCGGGTGACAGCGCGAAATGAACTTAAATTTTTGATCTCGATTTTGGTGCCGTATTTTTCGGAGCCTTCAGGTCGAACGGAGATGTTGGGTTCGCAACGTAGACTGCCTTCTTCCATCTTACCGTCACTCACCCCCAGATAAAGTAAAATGGCGCGA
>JBAXQP010000311.1 GCA_037131655.1 bacterium
ATAATAATCGTCTTGGCAAAATGATCGTGTCCTTTAGTGGTGCTGAGCTTCCAATTATCTCCAACTTTTTCTAAAGTGGTGCAGCGTTCCTCTAAAACGACCGTCGGATTGTAACTCATTGCTTGCTGAACAAGCTGGGCAACAAGTTCCTTGGCCATAATTTTCGGGAATCCCGGCATATCGAAGATGTACTTTTCCGGATAGAGGGCAGTAAGTTGACCACCTAATTCTGGCAGGCTATCTATGATCTTCGTTTTCATTCCACGCAAGCCTGCGTAAAATGCTCCGAACAGGCCTACCGGACCTGCCCCGATAATGATAAGGTCGTCTAGTTCATTTTCGATCATTTTCAGCTTAAGCAACGAGCGTTGCTTTGTCCTCCTTCATCGTCCCAACAAGTTGGCTGTTATTATCGGCTCAATTAATTATGAATACTTCCAGAACCCTAACAAATTTCGAACTCGCAAGCTCTTTAATCCGTTTTCTATTACTTCCTCCATACGGGTTGAACCCATGCTTTTCTCCCACAGGATTCAAATATTTTGGCGCGAACATAAGTTTCGGTGCCATCGAAGGAGTAACTCGGGGTTAGGCTTGTGTCAATTTTCAGGAGTTGGCCATCTTGTCCTAGAAATAGTGTTGTAAAAAGCGAGCCGAAGTGGCACTGAATTCGTAGGGAATATTCCGTGTCCGTAACTTCGATTTCGTCGAGAATTATGCCTGTGGAAGAATAGAAGTCGCCATTTATGAGGGCTTGCTGAATAGCTTCGGGAGTTTTTTTATCGGCTCGAACGACAACCCAGCCTTTGCCTGGAAGCGCAAGATTTTGATAATCCGCCCAGTTTGGACAGTGAATAGTGTGGCAATCATCGGTTGCGGTGCCGAAAATTTTCATCCCAGCCGAAAGCAGTTGGCCCCAAAGCTCATCTGTACTCGGCTTGTCTCCGCCGCCAAGGTTGTTATTGTTTGGGTAGCAGTTGCTGACCTCAATCAACTTGATGCCCTTGGTAGGGGTTATATCGCTGGAATTTAGGTTCCAACCAATGTTTGGGTGATTTATCTGGGAAATAGCGCCGCAATCGCTAACAGTCTCTGAAATGGTTTGGAGAGTTTCGCTCATTGTGGCTTTGGCAGTAGGGTTCTTGAAGCTATATGGGATTCCCAAAGCATTGACTTCTGCCCAACGTCCATCAGCAATTCCAATACCGATCTCAGTCCCCGTCATCACGAGAATATCTTCATTTTTAAATTCCTCCACCGATGTAACGAGTACGTGATCGGTAATATAGAGGAAATCATAACCAAGCGCAGCATAAACTTCCACAAGTTCCGCAGGTGATGCATCCCCATCACTATTCGTGCTGTGCGTATGTAAACTTCCCTTAAACCAAGCCATGTTGTTCCTTTCGATTGCGTATGGTGGAATTGTACACTTAAATCTCCTCCCTTAGCGCCCTAGCTTTGGACGAAGATAGAGCCGATAAAGCAGCCCCATCAAGCCATCGCTATAGGCTACCATCACCCGCGGTAGTTCCAAACGAGGGCTTTCAGGGGTAACAAACCCTCTTTTAACAGTAAATGAAACCGTGTAGTCGTGCTTGCGAAGAGTATCTAGAACTTGTTTGTTATAGAAGCCATACGGGTAGCAAAACACCTTCGAACGCATGCCGATATTGGCAAAGATCGCTTCTTCAGCGTCCATCACCTCAGCCTCCAGTTCGTCCGCCGAAAGCTTGGCGTTCCAACAGTGAGTTCGGGAATGGTTATCAATTGCAAACCCCTGCTCTGCCCATTTTTTAAGGGTCGGCCAATCGGCAAGCGGCGTGCCCCGATCTCCATCCCATTGACTGTTTTGCCCAACCATCGAGGAGACTGCGAAAAATGAACCTGTAAATCCCGCTGCTTGAAGAATAGGCGCTGCCGTTTCGACTGTCTTTTCATAAGCATCGTCAAAAGTAAAGACCACGGTGTTGCGCTTGGGGTCGAAGTGATTGTTAGCAAGTTGCGATGGTGTAGGCGCCTGCCACCCTCTCCGCCGAAACCAATTCACCTGCCTCGCAAATCCTTCCGGCGAAGCGTTCAGCCGCCGATCTTCCTTCTTAATAATCGGCGCCCCAACCTTATGATAACCAAGAACAACAATCATGGAGCTATCCTTTATATACTTATCCGTGTCATTCTGAATGACACTTTGAAAAGAAAACCCTTATGCCCCCAACGCCTCTCTCACCAACCTTGGGATATCCTGTGTGGTGTCGGCAACGGGGGTGTTGGCGGATTTCAGGGCGGCTAGTTTGGATTCAGGGCCGCCTTGGCCGCCCGAGATGATTGCTCCGGCATGACCCATTCGTTTGCCGGGAGGAGCGGTGCGGCCGGAAATAAAACCGATTACCGGCTTTTTCATCTGCTTGATATACTCAGCGGCCTCTTCTTCATCGGTTCCGCCGATTTCACCCACCAAAACAATAACATCAGTGGCAGGATCGGCTTCAAAAAGAGGCAGGATATCGATGAATCTTGAACCTAAAACAGGGTCGCCGCCAATACCAACACAGGTGCTCTGCCCTAACCCGACTCGGGTGAGCTCCCATACGATTTCATAAGTTAGGGTGCCCGATCGAGAGATCATGCCGATGTTGCCGTGAGTAAAAATGTTGTCGGGCATGATGCCGATTTTGCATTTGCTTGGTGTGATTACCCCTGGGCAGTTAGGGCCAATTAAGCGTGTCTCGCCTTTCGCCCGAAGCATATTGACAACCCGTACCATATCTGAAGTTGGAATCCCTTCAGTGATGGAAATTACTAAGGGTAAATGCGCATTGGCTGCCTCGGCAATCGAGTCGGCAGCGAATGGAGGGGGAACGAAGCTAACGGAAGCATTAGCGCCGGTCGCTTTCACCGCTTGTTCGATAGAGTCGAAGACCGGAAGGCCGAGGAATTCGATGCCACCCTTGCCTGGGGTGACACCGGCCACAACTTTGGTCCCATATTCGAGCATTTGGCGAGTGTGGAACTCTCCCTCGCGCCCAGTCATTCCCGAAACTACAACACGTGTATTCTCATCGATTAGGATAGCCATGATC
>JBAXQP010000312.1 GCA_037131655.1 bacterium
CTTGCAGTACCAGCTTCTACTTTTAGCTTAAGTTAAAAATGGGGGCATTACCTATTGATACGAGAATTCCTGACCATAAATAGCCCTTTTTGCATTAGGCTCAACGTAATACCTTTATTGCCAGCTTTTAAAAAGGCTCCATATAACTTGCAAGGCTTAAGAATTTACCTGAGGGTGTATATTTTAGAAATTGACATTCAACGGGATACTGCACAAATGAAATCATTCTTTTTGCTTATTAAGTTAGTATTGAAAAGAAGCGCCTTAACCTTTGTTTGTATTATCAGCTTTGCTCATGCGCAGCCTTATCCTAATAAACCTATCAAGTTAGTAATTCCCTATGCAGTAGGGGGTGGAACAGATATCTCCACACGAGTCATGAGTAAGCATCTTGATTCTCGCTTAAATCAGTCGATCATTATTGAGAATAAGGGTGGGGCAGGGAGCACAATCGGTACTGAAGTAGTTGTACGTTCCGAACCTGACGGCTATACCCTGCTAGCGAATACTGACACTATTGTTTTAGCGCCATTACTTTTTTCAAAGATTAATTTTGATATCCGTAAAGATTTGGTGCCAATCTCTTTTTATGCAAGTGCCCCTATTGTTTTAGTAGCAAATCCCAGTTTCCCAGCAAAGGATGTTAAGGAGCTTATCGCCTATGCAAAAAAGAACCCAGGGAAGGTTGCTTTAGCTACTTCTGGTCCGGGCAGTCCTCATGACTTGGCGGCAATGCTTTTTACTAATCGAGCCAATATAGAGGTCAATGAGATACCTTACAAAGGCAACGGACCTGCCCTAACCGATACAATTGCTGGTCATGTTGATATTGGAATGTTTACTTTATCTCAAGTTCAACCATATGCTCAAGCAGGTAAAGTCAAGATCTTGGCAGTCATCAGCCCTCAAAGAACAACATTGGCTCCAGATATTCCATCGCTTGCAGAAAGCGGTATAGCAAACATGGAGGTGAGTTCACGTTATCTGATAATGGTTCCAGCCAAAACTCCTAAGGCCATTATTAAAAAGTTAGAGGGATCCTTTTCTGATTTATTCACTGATAAACAGTATCGGTCGGAGATGGAGGGCTTAGGATTTGAAGTGAGATTTACCAGTCCTGAAGATACTGCCGCCATCTTACAAAAAGAATATGATAAATTTGCACCGATTCTTAAGGCTGCTAACTTTAAGCCGCAATAAATTTATAAATTAATAGAAAGGATTTTTATGTCTAGATTAGATATTAAAGGAGATGCTCGAAGAACGTTTGACGTTTGTAAATCTGGCGGAATTGCCATTTTCCCAGTAGATGTTGGTTACACCATGATCAGTGGCTCAAGAGAAGGCCTAAAGAAAATTTTTAATGCTAAGCAAAGGGGTGGGCATAAACGTAATGCTTTGATTTGCGATATGGAAACCCAACGTGAGCTTCAGGTGCTTGATAAGCGTGGCCAAGAAATGATTGAAGTAATTACGCAAGATTACAACTTGCCATTAGGTCCTATTGCAACCTATCGTACCGATCATCCTCTAATGAAGAAAATTGATCCGAATGCCCTTGCTGCAAGTACTGCTGGTGGAACACTGGCGATGCTAGTAAATGCCGGACCATTTCATGCTGAAATTACTAAGTTAAGTCGTGAAGAGGTGCATCCCTTATTTGGCTCATCTGCCAATTTAACGGGAACAGGCACAAAGTTCAGAGTCGAAGATATACAGCATGAGTTGACCAGTCTTGCAGATATCATTATTGATTATGGTCTTCGCAAATATCATATGTATAGACGCTCTGCTACTTTAATTAACTTTGAAACTATGCAAGTTGTGCGCATGGGCGTCTGCTATGAGCAGATATCCGATATTCTGAGAAGACATTACAAAATTGAGTTACCACCAGATCAATCGGTAGATTCAAACCCATCAGGCCATACTAACGAATTTGCCTTGCCAATTGTGAATAACTAATAGCATGACCAGCAAGAATCCCTCAGCACGATCATCTGGAGTCGACGGACCGGAGATGTCTGCCTTGCAGCTTAGCCGGCCTTATGGTTGGCGAGGCAAGATCGGTCTGATTACGCCGTCGAGCAACAACATCAACGAACCAGAGTTCTATCGGCTGGCTCCGCCTGGCGTCACGATCCACACGGCCCGCGTGTTGCTAACAGGGGAAATGAATGAAGCCTCGTTTCATCGAATGGCAGGTGAACTGGGGCGGGCTGCGAAAGAGCTCGCTACGGCCGAGGTCGACATCGTCCTTTACGGCTGCACAGCCGGTTCTGTGATCGTGCCGCTGTCGGAGCTCACTGCATCGATCGTCGAACAGACCTGCACGCCGGCACTAGTTACCGCCGGCGCGGTTGTCTCGGCATTGCGCGCCCTAGGCGTGCGTCGCATCGCGATGGGTACACCTTATCTGGACTTCGTTAACCGTCGAGAGGTTACGTTTCTGGAGAAGCATGGTTTCACTGTGACCAAGTATCTCGGCCTCGAACTCGGCAAGAACCAGCAAGAGCGCCGTTGCATCGGGCACGTCCCACCGGAGTCGGTGTATAGGATGGCGCTGGAGATCGATACGCCTGAAGCGGAGGCAATCTTCATCAGCTGCGCTAATCTCGCCACCCTCGATGTCATCGAGGAGATCGAGCATACGCTTGGCAAACCCGTCGTGACCAGTAATACTGCCAGCTTCTGGGCCTGCCTGAGGACCCTTCGTATCAATTCGAGTATCGTCGGTTATGGTCGGTTGCTGAGCGACTTCACAGAGCCGATTGATGCCACCCCGGTCGATTGATTCGTCCCCATCTCAATTTGGAGCCACTCAATGAAACGTCGTCAGTTTAATAACCTATTAGCCGTTGCCGCTGCCGCCAGTGTCCTACCCTCGATAGCCCATGCCCAGGCTTGGCCATCCAAGCCGATCAGTCTGATCATTCCGTTTCCACCGGGGGGTAACACCGATTTCTTGGCGCGTATCACGGCCGAATGGCTCAGCAAGGCGCTCAATAACCCTGTAATCGCCGAGAACCGCCCCGGCGCTGGTGGCACGATTGCCGCCGAG
>JBAXQP010000313.1 GCA_037131655.1 bacterium
GAGCATTATTCATTCGACAAACCACCTCAGCGCTACCACGAAATTTGCAACCAAGCTGATTGTTCCATCCTGACCATATCATCCACTGTAACAGTAACCAGGTTCAAATAAAGTAAAGCAGCTTTGCCGATAGAAGAAATACTGGGGAGGCAAAAGGCATATCCTTTCTATGTCATCGCGAGAATTGGCTCGTGCCCGTGGCAATTTCCTCACGGCCATAAGCTTTTGCTCTGATTCTGCCTTCTTTGATTAATGTGATTGAAGTCAACATTGATATTTGTTTGGTGGGTAATAGTTCTTAAAATGCGTTTGTAATTACTGTCACCTCATGACCGGTTGAGCGGATTCTTAGGGCTACTACGTCAAAGCGGCAGTTGGCTTCGGGTTGATCGGTGGAGTAGAGGTATTCTTCTGCTAGTTTGCGGAGTTTGGCTTGCTTGCGTTCGTCAACTGATTCCTCTGCTTCGCCACAACGCGAGGAACGGCGGGATTTGACTTCGACGAAGACTAACACGCCTTCATGAAGGGCGATAAGGTCAATTTCACCATACCGGGTACGCCAATTACGGCAGAGAATTTCGTATCCCTGCTCTATTAAATATTTTTCGACGTATTGCTCTCCCCACGTGCCTAAAGGGGAAGGAGACATTGGGGTTCGCTCCTTTCGCCTAATAACTTGGCAACCGGAGCAAATGACTTTCGGTGGACGGGGGAGATGCCATGTTCTTGCAGGCGGTTAAGATGCAATTCAGTTCCATAACCCTTATGCTGATCGAAGGCATACATAGGGTAATGGTTATGAAGTTCCAGCATCATCCTGTCGCGAGTAACCTTAGCGATAACCGATGCAGCAGCAATGCAGGCGCATTGCCCATCCCCGCCAATGACCGTTTTTTGTGGTTTGGTGATAGTTGGAATGCGTTGATTGCCGTCAATGAGAACTACATCATAATCGAGAGCCATTTGGAGGAGCGCACGGCGCATTGCCAAAAAACTGGCTTGAAGAATATTGAGCTCATCAATCTCCAGCGGACTTGATAACCCAACCCCGACCGCAATCGCTTCATCGAAAATGCTGCCAAATAATTTTTCGCGCTGCTTTTCGGTCAGTTTCTTAGAGTCATTAATGCCAGTGATAGAGCCGTTATCCGGCAAAATGACAGCCGCAGCAACAACCGGTCCGGCCAACGGGCCTCGACCTGCCTCGTCAACTCCAACAACATTAATAAACCCGCGTTGCCGCAGCTCTCGCTCTTCCTGCCACAGATCCATCTACTGGCTCCTAAACGCTCACAGTCAAAGCTATCCGCCTAAGAAGGTCTTGCCGAATCTCTCGGCATGATCATACATCGCAAAGATATTGCCAACCGGCGTTTCCGGAAGGATTGAACTTGAAGAGGCTAAAGCAAACCCTCCGCCAGGCGCAGCAACCTTAAAGCAGCGCTCGACATCCTTTTTGACATCGTCTATCGTGCCATAAGGAAGAGTTTTAGTTACCGAAATGCTGCCCCAGAGAATTAATTTCTTCCCGTCACGCCTTCGCTTAGTGACGATATGTTCGAGAGTGCAGCCAGTCTCTTCCTGGAAACCCTGAAAACCGGCTACTCCGACATCATTAATTAACTGGTCCATAATAGGCAAAACGTTTCCGTCACAGTGCCAAATAACGCCAATTCCCGCATCATGGAGTGGTTGGACAGCGCGAGCAAGGTTCGGGAAGTACATTTTTTCCAGTGTTTTGATCGAGCACAATGGGCCTTCGTTATAGCAAATATCGTCTCCGCCATAAACAAAAGGCGCAAGACTATACTTTTTAATGCCCTCTGCAACACACATATTGAAAAGTCTGGCGCTTTCGCCGCGAATCTCAAAGTAGCGCTGCAAGTGCTCTGGATAGAGTTCAAATGCGGACAGATAATTTGTAAATCCCCAGTTGTAGCCGCCCATGAAATCGGGCATGCTAAACCCTCCGAGGAATAGTATCTCCCCCCTTGAGCGATCGCGAAGGCTCATTAAGTGTTTAGCATACTGATCTGCATGTTGCTCGAATTCAGAACTATTCACCAGGGAATCGGAATCGGGCATGGCTTCGATAAGATCACGCACATCCTCAGGGCTTTGTGGCACTTTGCGAGGCTCAACGGGTTCCTTGGTTAGATCTTCCTCCCATGACGACTTTTGATATTCCCATACATGAAAAGGATTAGCAGCCTGATGCTCAACATCCGGTGAAGGCATAATAAATTGCGGGCACAGGTTCGCCCCAGAGCGCACGAAAGCTTTAATCAATAAGTCAGGCGCATCCTTGCCGTAAATATCATCCTTATGGGAGTTGAGTTGGAAGAATTCGCGCTTCATGCACCATGAGGCGATAATGCAGGGATCCTTTACATCTTCAAGCTCAAGAGTACGCCAGGCAATTTCTTCGCCTTTAGGTCCTTTTGCAATCTTCGTCTGCGTTTCTTCAGTCAACTTGTATGAGACCTCTTCAGAGAGGTTCGGCCATAAATAGCGGTCATCAGCGCCATTAACGCGAGGTTCGAAACCCATTTGCAAATAGATTTTAATAGCAGGCAGTCGCCAGGCATCGGTGCTGAGAACTATTTTGTCATAGCCATGGTCAATAAGATAGTTGACAACCGCAGTGCAAACGGCAAGTCCAAGTTTCTTGCCGCTGTGCCCTGGGTCCGCCGCAACCCATCCAACTCTCCCATATCTTTGCCCCATATAATTATCTTCTGACTGAGCAACTGTGTGGGCAACAATTTTGCCATGATACGTGACTAAATGAACTCCCCCAGGGGCTAGCGAATCGCTCAGCAGATCTCTCTGAACCCTCTCTGCATCCCATTCACTTAGCCCTTTATTGTCACTGAGCATCACCGCAAGCGGCTCTTCATCACCAGGTTGGTATTTTCTGATGGCGTAACCTTCCGGCAGCGGTACTTCAGGTAATTTATCCGTTCCAATCCGAAACATCTCAAGCTGTCTTAACATGACTTCTCCTCATCCCTAACAAGCTAAAGTATCGCCCAATTGGGATTGATTTTGCAATCTG
>JBAXQP010000314.1 GCA_037131655.1 bacterium
ATTATTGCCGAGCGTGCGGTTAAGGAAATTAAGACCCGATTGGGATTTTTGAATGACGTCGGTTTGAACTACCTCACTCTCGACCGAACGGCAACGACATTGGCTGGCGGGGAAGCCCAGCGCATTCGTTTGGCTACCCAGATAGGTTCTGGATTGATGGGTGTGCTGTACATTTTGGATGAACCCAGCATCGGCCTACATCAGCGGGACAACCATAAGCTCATCGAAACTTTGATCCGCCTGCGCGATATTGGAAACACTGTGATCGTTGTCGAGCACGATGAAGACACAATGCGTTCGGCCGATTATATCGTTGACATGGGGCCTGGAGCAGGCGAACATGGCGGATTTGTAGTTGCGAAGGGCACTTTGGATGAGATTATTTCCACTAAAGGAAGCCTAACGGGCGATTTTCTGTCAAAGCGGGCAGAAATCGCCATCCCCGAGAAGCGCCGCACAACTAATGGGGAGTGGATTGAACTCACCAATGCGCGCCAGCATAACCTCAAGAGCATTGACCTGAGGCTCCCGTTAGGAAGCTTTGTAGCAATTACCGGCGTATCGGGTAGCGGTAAGAGCACCCTTATTCAAGAAACCCTTTTCCCGCGTCTAATGTATCAAGTCTACGGTACGCGCACGACTTGGGGGAAGCATGACGAGGTCAAGGGGTTGGAACACGTCGATAAGGTCATCGATATCAACCAAAGCCCAATCGGTAGGACTCCACGTTCGAATCCGGCTACTTACACCGGCGTTTTCGATATGATTCGCGACCTGTTTTCTAAAACCCCTGACGCCAAAATGCGCGGATATAAAGCCGGACGGTTTAGCTTCAATGTGAAGGGCGGGCGTTGTGAGGCCTGCAAGGGAGATGGCATTATCAAGATCGAAATGCACTTCCTGCCCGATGTTTATGTGCCGTGTGAGATATGCAAGGGCAAGCGCTATAACCGTGAAACGCTCGAAGTCAAATACAAGGGCAAGAATATTGCCGAAGTATTGGCGATGAATGTTGAGGAAGCATTGGATTTCTTCTCGGCCATTCCGTCCATTCTGCGCAAGATGCAAACGCTGCACGATGTCGGTCTGGACTACATCCAATTAGGCCAGCCGGCGACAACCTTATCAGGCGGTGAAGCCCAGCGCGTCAAACTTTCTACCGAACTCAGCAAGAAGGGCACTGGCCGAACGGTTTATATTCTCGATGAGCCGACTACGGGTTTGCATTTCTTTGACGTTGATAAGCTCTTGGGCGTTCTACATCGATTAGTTGATGCCGGCAATACCGTTATTGTTATCGAACACAACTTAGACGTTATCAAAACTGCCGATTGGGTTGTTGATTTAGGCCCTGAAGGTGGAGACGCCGGCGGCCAAATAGTAGCCGAAGGCCCTCCTGAGCACATTGCTAAAGTTAAAAAGTCCTATACCGGCCAATTCCTAAAGAACATCCTCCCCAACACCCATCCAAGGGTAGCCATTGTCTCCGCCGAGCTTCCAAAGGCAGATGTGCCAAAGCGAAAGAAAAAGACGTCTGTAGGGAAGTAAGGTGTAAAGTAAAAGGCAGAATCCAGATAATTTTCCCCTTGGAAAGGATGAAACTTTTCTGAATTCGTTCTTGCTTCTTCCCTAACACCTTCCCAACACATTACAACCATAACCTACTTTGTCTGCCTAGGGTATAGTAGCAACAAATAAGCTTTTGGAGGTTTCAATGGAATTTGATGGCGCAAGGGCGTATGAATACACCCGCGTTTTAACGAAAGATATTGGAAGTCGTTTTGCTGGGCAAGATGGCGAGAAAAAGGGCGCTGAGTACGTATTAAAGACCTTTAAAGAATTTGGTTATGAGGATGCGCGCCTTCAGCCATTCCCAATCGATTTGTATGAAGCATGGGATGAGAAGCTGACCGTCGACGGGTTAGGTAACGTTCCATGTGTTGGTATCCTTGGCGGCGAGGATTGTCCTGACGGCATTACCGGAGAATTGAAATATGTCGAAGGCGGCGAGCCTGCAAATCTAGGGCCAGACTGCCGAGACAAGATTTTGATGATATGTGGCGACATCGGGCCTATGAATAAGTATAAGAATATGCTCGCCCACAAGCCGAGAGCGATCATCGTTCTCGATGGCAGCTATTTCAGGCCTCCTTGTCGTAATAACCTGAGCCATGAACGAAAGAAGATGTTCGGCTCGGTGCCAATGGTACGCGTCGCCTATGAGTACGGCAAGAAGATGTGGCCTTTGAGCGGGAAGACTGCAACCCTTTCGCTTCGCTCGACTTATCGTGAATCGACTGCTTATAATATTATCTGCGACCTTCCTGGTACAGAAGATTCCAAGGACATCATCGTAGTTTGCGGTCACGTGGATAGTATCTATGACAGCCCAGGCGCAATTGATAACGCAACTGGAACTTCTTGTGTGATGGAACTAGCCAGAATCTTCAAGAAGATCGGTTCGAAGCGCCACCTCCGCTTTATCGCTTTCAGTGGTGAAGAGCAGGGGCTGCGCGGCAGTGTTTACTATGTGCGTGAACTCCGCAAGGCCGATAAGGTTGCTAAGAAAGATAAAGAGTTTGCTCTTACCGGTCAGGAGACCGAACTTGACCATCACCGATTGGTTGTCAATATCGACATCCAGGGAACGATGCCGGGTACCTCGGGCGCAATTATCAGTGGTCCGTCTGATTTAACCGCATCGGTTCGATTACTGGCAGCTGAAAACGGCCCTGCACAAAGTGTAAGCGAAGGCTGCTACAGTTCTGACAATGCCCCGTTTGGTGATGCAGGCGTTCCTTCGATCTCATGGGGCCGCGGTGGTCCTGATGGCTTCTATGGCCATACCTGTCTCGATGCTTTCGAGCAGGTGAGTCAAGAGGGTTTGAAAGTTGCCGGTGCGTTTATTCTTAAATGGATGCGCCGCTATATAACGGAACCGCTCATCATCCCCTTTGAGCGCACTATTCCTGACGACCAGAAGACACAAATCTCCAACTACTTCAAAGAGCGAGCCATGCTCCGCCTCGATGA
>JBAXQP010000315.1 GCA_037131655.1 bacterium
AGCATTAGCTTCATGGGACCAACGTAGATACTTTACAACAAAAGACTACGACCAATGGTCAAAAGAGATAGAATCAGTCAAGCCCGACGAATTCAGTTCCTCTATCGCCTTTATCAAGGCAGCATCCATGCGGCAGTCATATTTCATAGATGCGCGGGGTAACAGCCACCTGTTGACTAGAGCGAGCATTCTTTTATGGATACAAAAAATGGAGCTAAGGGCTAAGCAGCTTGAGAAGCTAAAGAGTGTCTTTGATAAATTTTCTCAGTAGAGTTGTCTTAGATTTATGCATTACACTTTTTTTTGCTATTAATCAAGGGGCGTCAATGGCTATGGAGATTGCAAGAATATGAAGACAAACGAACAGCAACCTTCGATGGAACAGAATGAACCGATAGCGCGTGACTGGCTATTAGGCATTCTTGGATTGGCATTTTTATCGGTTGTTATGCTTTTGTACGCTATTTATGGTAGACCACCTTACGCCTATTTTCAATTACTTCGATATGTGGTGGCTGGGGCTTCTGGATTAGGGGCTTGGGCTTTATTCAAAATCAGCCGTATTTTCATCCCTTTGTCTTGCTTATTAGTCGGCATGGGGATAGTTTTCGTAACAACGTCCATGAGAAGAAATCAATGGCTGGTATTCGATTGGTCGGCATTTGCGATGTTCGCTCTGTTAATTGTGATTTTGTTAATCAACCTGATTCGTAATTTTAAAAGCGATACTAAGGATTCACAATCAGGCGAAAAAATAATTCATCAAAAAGCTAAGAGAGGATGCAGGCAAAAACAGACACTAAATAGGTCTCCCTGGTATGCAATTGACTGGCCATCATTTGGCTGGCCATCATTTGAAATTAATCCTGATTTTGATTGGGGAACGTTTTTTATGGTCATTTCAATCATTTCATTATTAACAAGTCTCTATTATCTAAAAGATAGTCTTTTGCCTGCTTTAGCAATTCTGATAATTAGCATCTTGATTTTTGCGGTTAATTTATTAGTAAAGTTAAATGACTTTGCGATAAAGAAAAAGACGAAATAACGTGTCTTTTTTCTGCTTAGCCAACTTTTCCGCCTCTTCCTGTGTTAGGTTTTCCGCAACCAGTTGAGCATTCTTCTTTATGAGGGATGCCCTCCACCATCAAACGTATGCATCTCCGAATTTGAGTTTTAAACAAAAGCCCCCTGGAGAACTATCCCAGGGGGCTTTATAGCTTTTGATATTAATTCTTCGCGTTGCCGTAGACGGCGCTTAGGGTGTAGTTGTTGTCCATTGTGACGGTGGCGGCTCGGCTTGTGGAGTAGTCTTTGCCGTTGCGTTGCCATTTCCTGAACTTTAACCCGTTGCGGGATGTTAATGGGGCCGTTAGGGTGACTTGGGTGTTCCTGTTATAGACACGGTTGAAGGGGGCTGTTCCGGAACCTCTTCCTTGATTATCAAGCGGGCTTACTGAGATAACGACACCTGCTCCCGCATTTGATGTATAGACAGTAAGCACTTTGGGCGCTGTTAGGGCATTTACTGTGATCGATACCGTTGCGGCGCCGGAGTAGGACCTGCCGTCAAAGGCTTTGTAGGTGAAGCTATCTGGGCCGGAATAGCCGGTGGTTGGCGTGTAGGTGAACGACCCGTTCGCACTAAAAGTTAATCTGCCGTGGGTCGGGTTGGTTTGCAATACTGCTGTTAGAGCAAAACCATTCGGGTCGGTATCGTTACTGAGCACTCCCGGAGCAATGACCGTCAAAGCTGTATTTGCATTGGTTGCATAAGCATCCGCAGTGGCCCTTGGTGGTTGATAGATGGGATTCGTAGTGATAGTGACTGTCGCATTGTTTGAATAGAGCCTACCGTTAGAGGCCTTATAGATGAAGGTATCAGAGCCTGTATAATTCGCGTTTGGCGTATAGACAAAAGAGCCGTTCAAATTCAAAGTCAAGCTGCCATGAGTTGGACTGGTCACTAAGACGGCTGACATCGTGAGGCCACTTGGGTCGCGATCATTAACAAGAACGCCCGGGCTTGATACTGACATAGCAACGTTCTGCAAGGCGCTATAGCTGTCGTTTGCGGCAGTGGGCGGCTGTGAATTGGAAGCGACCGTTATCCTGACCGAAACCACATTAGAATAGAAGCTGCCGTTGAAGGCCTTATAGGTATAAGAATCTGCGCCCGAATAACCGGTGGTTGGGGTGTAAGTGAACGAGCCGTTCGAGTTAAAAATTAAGCTTCCATGTATTGGGCTAGTGACAAGGACTGCGGATAGAGGAACATCCAGAGGATCCATATCATTCACTAACACCCCTGGGGAAGTTAGTACTAAAGCTGTATTTTGGAAAGTAGTATAAGTATCGCTTGTTGCTGTCGGTTCCTGGCATGTGATAGCCGCGGCCGCTTGAAGGGCATTATAGACATTAATACGACCGGCGCTAGCCCCGATAGTGTTCGTTCCGTACGGCTTATAAGTATCGACATTCGATACAATTATGTTAAAAATCGTGCTGTTGGTAAGTGAAGGGTTTTGGCCGATTAGCAAAGCCGCCTCTCCGGCAACAGCCGGAGTGGCCATCGAGGTGCCGCTTAAATATCCATAGAATAAAGGGATCCCATAAGAGCTGTTGAGCGTTGCTTGGTAGGAAGGCATCGTCGAGTAGATAGAAACCCCTGGCGCTGCGACATTAACCCATGTGCCGAAATTCGAAAATGAGGCGAGTGTGTCGGTGTTGTCTGTGGCGGCCACTGAGAGCACGTGGGGATAGGCTGCCGGATAACTATAACTGGAGTTGCCGCTGTTGCCTGCCGCCGCCACAATTACGCAGCCCTTGCTCCAAGCATATTGAATGGCATTACCCATTGTATAGGAATAAGAAGGGCTGCCTAAGCTCATACTGATCACTCGAGCGCCATTATCGGCGGCCCAAATAATCCCTGCTGAAACCGTTAAATCCGTTCCTCCGCCATAGGAGTCCAACGCTTTAATGGGCATAATTTTTGTTGAGGCATCCGTAGC
>JBAXQP010000316.1 GCA_037131655.1 bacterium
ACAAGGTCGAGGAGAATGAATGTTGTGCTTTAGAAAATCGCATAGCTCATTCGATAGTGCAACCCCAACGGCAAGACATAAAACAAAATAGCGATGCCGCGCAGTCCCTTTCCAGAGCAGAAACCCAACCAAATGAGCAATTAGCAACCAAAACCAGGGGGACTTATTGCCTTGTGAAAGGGTCGGCATTAGCCAGTCAAAGAAAGGATTGATCCAAACCAAATTAATTTTATTAAAGAGTGAGATATCAGCACAGTTCATGTTGCCTTGAATTATACTTAAAACAGAGGGGCAGTGTCGGGTATTATATTTAGACTGTTATGGGGGCCCATAGCTCAATGGCAGAGCAAGCGGCTCATAATCGCTTGGTTACAGGTTCGAGTCCTGTTGGGCCCATACGAATTTCAAGGCATCGAGCGTCTGCTTGATGCCCTTTTTCTTTTTGGCGCCGACTCTACACCTGCAAGCGCCAAAACAGGTATAAGCGCATAAACCGCATACATCGCCTCGTTCAAGTAACGGTGGTTTAGGCTTAAAGAATCCTTTAAGACCAGCCCATATTGAAGATCCAGCATAATACCGCCTGCAATAATAACAAAAATCAGACGAACATAAGAGACAATTTCTTTTGTTCGAAGTGTTGGGATTTCAGACAAAATCATAAGCCCAGCGCAGAACAAGGCGACCATGTTAAACATCCGCAAAGAATTGCCAAGGATTGGGAGAGCGTTCGGCTGAACGAGTGTTCTAAAAACAATAAGCCCCCCAAACCAAACGCTAATCGCCAACACACGCATCACAATCGGTATCTGCTGAACTATCCGATCTTCAACCCGCATTAAATCACCACCGGTTTAACCTCTAATCATTAATTGACAGCCATCGCCCAGCGCATAGGGAAGGCTGGGACTGCGCTGGCGGCTGGTTTGGTTGTAATTACTCGACGACCATCGTAGCGAGGACTGATTGTTCCTTTTTTGCGGACGTAATTGACCAATGTGTCTAAGCGCCCTTTACCGGTATCTGTGAAAGGATAGGCGTTCAGAAAGCTTTTGGCGAAGAAAGAATTGGTGGCTCCGGTGTAGGTCTTTTCGTCTTCTAATGGTTGTCCATTAATTGTGATTTCAGAGATTAGGCCTTTCATTAATCGGTAACGCAAACCAGAGACTGCGGGTTGAGTCTTAAGAATAAGTGTTTTGATTTGGTAGCCTTTCATGCTAAAGGTGATGACCGTATTATCGAAGGGATCCATCATCGCCAAGTCACCTTTAGTGATCTTGCCTTTGGGCAACGGAGCTCGCACTCCTCCCTCGTTTTCAACTTCAAAATCAGTCCCAAATGTCTCCCTTACCGCATCCGCAACCAGGTTATATTCGGCGTTATCACCTCCACGTGTTTGGAAGTCATCGGTTGCTTTCCCTAGAACTTCTCCATACTTAGCGGAGATAGGTTTCCAGTATTTATTTAGAACCTGAGTTACCTTGGGGTCGGGGACGATACGCGAGGTTATGGGAAGAAGTTTCTCTTGATACTTCTTGACGTGCCAGAAGCCGTTTCGTTCTTCGAACACGAGGTCTAGCCGTCCAAGCTCGCCTCCCCATTGGAAAGCCTGCACGATGATAGTGCCGCAGATGTCAATATCGTTCGGCGGGTTTTCACATTGCTCAAATTCCCCTTTGGGCAAGCGAGTATGGGAATGACCGCCGACAATCACATCGATACCGGGAACATTCTTGGCGATTACCTTGTCCACCTCTGAACCTGAATGGGAAATAAGCATGACAACATCGACCTCTTGGCGGAGGATATTGACCACTCGTCGGGCAGTGTCGACTCCATCTGATATCGTAACCCCTTCAACGGCAGCCGGATAACTTGCAGCCCCGGAAGTAACCAAGCCGAAGATGCCGATTTTCATGTTCCCCACTTTGCGAATGACATAGGGGGTCATAAGTTGAGTTGTCCCTCGAGTACGAATGGCATTTGCACACACGATCTTATATTTCGCCATTCCTATCACCTTTTCGAATTCGAGAAGAGTATTATTGAACTCGTGGTTGCCAACCGTACCGAAGTCATATCCTGCCGCGTTCATTGCCGCCACATCTGCTTCGCCATGATAGACGATAGAAAAAGAAGTGCCGTCGCAGAAATCGCCGGCATCGACCAACCAAGCCGTTCCCCCTGCTTTAGCCACTTGCTTTTTGATTTGGTTGGCAAGAGTTGCCCGACGCGCAATTCCACCAATATCGCTACGAGAGCTAAGCGCAGCCTCAGGGGACCCAGCGATAGCGAAGGATGGATAGCTAAACGGCATCAAGTGCCCATGAGTATCGTTGGTATGCAAAACCGTCAACGACACCGTCTGCGCCGCCCATAAGGCGATCGAAAGTATCAGGAAAGTCGAGATTGTTAATGTTCGATTAAAAAATTTCATGTGCTCTTTTCCTTGTACATAATTTAGCTATCAGCCAAAAGCCCGTAGATCCAATTATGCCGTAGCTTTAGCGGAGGCACGTCAACCCCTGAATCGAAGGGCGGTCAGGGTTAACATAAGCTTCAGAATCACCTAACCCGTGACCCCCTTCCCGTTAATGGAGGAGGTCACGGGATTAGATACTCTATCTTAAGGAAGGCTGACTTTTATGCCTTCGGCTAGTTTTGCAGTTGTTAGGCCGGCTTGTTGCTGGCCGTTGATGATGACGGTGTAAGTCCCTTCCGGCATTTTGCCGAACTTGATGGTGATATCTCTTGACTTGGTGTAGGGCGATTTTAGGTTCGCCAGGGCGTTGCCGACCGTTAGGCTGATGGTTGTGCCATCCCATGAGGTGACGACTGCGGTCGCGCCGTCAATTGGCGTAGCAGTCTTAGATGTCCCATCGACCCACACGGAGCCGAAGTTGCGCTCGAGGTAGGCGCTGGCGCCCATACCGCCGCCGCAACTCCAGTTAAAGCCGCTCC
>JBAXQP010000317.1 GCA_037131655.1 bacterium
AAGTATAAAGTCTCCCGTCTTTTGGTGGGAGGCTTTATACTTTTCATACTCCCCTATCAGCTTTTTCCGGCAATCGCTTCTATCTCGACTTTGGCGCCTTTTGGGAGAGCGCTGATTTGGATGGTTGAACGGGCGGGCGGGTTTTCGGCGAAATATTGAGAATAGATTTCGTTTGCTTTCGCAAAGTCAGCTAAATCCGTTAGGAATATCGTTGTCTTAAGCACACTGCTTGTCGTTAACCCAGCAGCTTCCAGGATACTCTTTAGATTATCAAGAACCTGACGAATCTGGGACTCAAAGTCGCCTGTGACCATCTCGCCGGTAGTAGGATTCAGGGGAATCTGCCCTGAAATGAATAGAAGGTTGTTCCACGCAACTGCCTGTGAATAAGGCCCGATGGCAGCAGGGGCGTTCTTAGTTGAAATAATACTCTTTTCCAAAATATCCTCCATGTAAATTAATGCTTAATCTTTTCCCAATAAGTTTTGAAATCGAAATTAGGACTGTGGTCTGAGACGTGACATTTATCGCAGGACGCAGAGTCGATTTTGGGCATTGGAGCCCCTTCGCCAATATGATTTGAAGCAGGGCCATGGCAGCTTTCACAGCCGACATTCTTAAGCTGAGGAGTTTTTTCGAGGTTTATAAAACCTTTTGTATACTCAAATCCCACCACATGACAAATAACACACTCGGGATCGGCTTCGTGTTTGACTTCCTCAAGAGTACGGAAAGCGCGGGCATGCTTGCTCTTTGCCCACGCTTCATAAGGGGTTGAATGGCAGTCCTTGCATGTCTCATTTCCTACATAGGCCAAGCCTTCAGGAGAAGGCATCTTAGGATAGGAAAGAAGTAAGTTTTCGTCATTAATTCGGCTTAAATACATCAAACGGATCGCATCCGCCGCTTTATTTCCTTTGATCTCAGGACCTAAAACTACCTCTCGCGTCTTTGTTATTGCCGGTTTTCCTGCTTTATTAATGGCCAGCGTCAATTCACCCAGATACTTCCCTTTTTGACCAGGTTGGATGAGGAGGGTGTTGCCTATCTTTGTTGGTACGGACGGGGAATCGGAAGCATGGGCATAAACGATGGCTCTAATCCAGGGAAAGAGCTTAGCGAGTTTAACGGCTTCTTCTTTCGGGCCGTGGTATAGCAGAATAACAAAATCAGCCTTAATCTCCGCTTTCAATTTCATAAGGATGGGGGCAATTTCTGCAACTGTAAGTTCGGGATTTCGGTCGGTAACTATTGTCGCATAAAGGGGTGATAGCGCGCCGACAACCGCGAACTTAGTCTTCTTGCCTCCAAGTGTCTGATTAAAAGTCGTATAAGCATTAAAAACTGGTTTCCCGTCAGCTCCCAATACGTTCGATGAAAGCAACTTACCCTTGAAAGCGCTTTGAAGCGATTGCAGATAGGTTAGTCCAAGCTTGAAATCCTGTTCGCCCAGGTTCACCGCGCGATATTGGAGAAGGTCGAAAAAGCTGATGATGGTTTCCGCCTTAATTTCATCCTGTCGTCCGGAAGCTTCCGTCAAGTCGCCATTATCAAATCTTATAGAAGGCGACTTGACGGTTGATAAATAACCGGCGCGGCGTAAAAACCCGCCAATCTGAGGCATAAAACAGCCACAGGGTTCCAGATACCCATTCAACTCTGATGTAGCATATATCAACACCTGGTTCTCAACTGTCTTAACTTTGGTTTTAGCTTTGCTCGATGTGAAGCCAGATGCGAACAAAATTAGCATCAACCACGCCATACCACAGGCGCACCATAAGATTAATTTATTCCTATTAGTCCTATTTTGAAGTAGGCTCAGTTTGTTGGACAATACACTCGACCTCGACTTCAATAATTGGTTGCAAGCGATCATCAGTTTTGATTTTAACGGTCTGTTTCGTAGAACCCGATTGCCAACCGCCTTTATAGCTTATGACGACTTTGTATGCGCTGCCATCGGTAATGGGGGTAACAGTTGCTTCAATAGCTGAATTTCCTGTCTCGACACCTAATATCTTGAAATTACCCGACCTTTTCTTGAGGATGACATAACGTCTGATAGGCGATACCGGGTTTGCTTCAACTTTGCCAAAGAATATAGAAGCAGGTTCAACAATAATGCCTTTTTCGATGGAAAGCCGAATTGGGATGTTGGTGTTCTTTGAGTGATTAGTGGTTATATTGACTGATACCATCGAGCGCCCGATTGGCCATTCAGCCGGAACCGTTACGTTCACCTGATAACCACTATGTGTTTTCGCT
Organism: bacterium; assembly: GCA_037131655.1. NCBI lineage: Bacteria > bacterium. The sequence goes on from JBAXQP010000317.1 coordinate 2,269, forward strand.
TCTTCCTTTAAAATGGGATCTGAGATCTCACCTTTCCAAGGCTGATAATTTGTTTTAACTAGTTGTGAGGAACAATTAACATTCACGATTTCAAACGCCTCATCCTTGCGAGTGAATATTGTGAATGTCTTGGTGACAGCCTCACTGTCAGGAAGATAAATGATTTGTACTGTATCGATATCCGGAACGGAAACTATCGAAGGAAGGATTTTGCATTTTATTGAAAGGGTGACTGATGTCCGCTTTTCATCGTTTGTAGTGACATTAATATGTTTTAGAACATCACCACGGAAGTCGGTGGAGTTGAATATAGATTCAATCTTGCCGGTTTGGCCGGGTGCGATGGTCTTATCGAAGTCAGCGACAGTGCATCTGCATGTTGGTTTCGCATCAATAATTAGAGAGATTTTCCCATTATTTTTTATATTGAAAACAAAGGGAATTTTGTCGCCTTGGTTGACTGTTCCAGCATCCAGTTCCTCATGGTCAACCACGATAACTGCTTGCTTTTGAATGAGTTGAGTGCCTTTATTCGCATAATTTATCAACAACTTAGTGGCTTTCGCAATCTCCAGTACTCCTTCAATTTCAGCTTTAGAAATGAGGAGTGAAGGTTTGCCGGTATGAGTATCCGGTCCCATGATGTCAATTGGATTATCACTTTCTTTAAGACCAAGATAAGAGCCTAA
>JBAXQP010000318.1 GCA_037131655.1 bacterium
GGCAATAAGCGTTGGCGGTATCGCGCTGCCTGTTCAATTGGATTTGAAGGTGATCGAAGAGCCCGACCGGTATTAGAGCAGGCGCTTAGGGAGGGGTGGGACGAGAAGGATGGTACTAATACTTGGGATATTAATAAAACTCTAGCTGAGCTAGGAAGCCCGCTGGTCTTGCCATATTATGAAGCGATGCTCAGAAGTAAGGAGGACTTTTCTGTTTATCTCTTTAAGTATATTCCTGGAAAGGAGGCGGACAAGTTTCTTCAAAAAGCATTCGCAGGAAACAAAAAGCGTAATAAACTATCAGCGGCATATGTGTTGTGCCTTCGAGGGGATAAAAAAGCGATTGAATATTGTGCCTCTCTGCTAAAGAAAAGCGGAAATGATCAGCAATATGTAACTGAGTGCCTGGCGAAAATTCATGATCTGAGAGCTATGCAATATCTAATTAAGCAATTACGTAGCCCAAATTTGAAGCAAAAATACGACGCTGCCTTTATAATGGCGGAAATAGGCGATCCACGTGCTTTGCCGGTATTAATTGAGGGGTATAAGGATCCCGGTAATTATGGATCACCAGGAGCGGCAGTAGGGATGATTGGATATATTCCAGGCGAGGCAGCAACACAAGCGCTTTTTAATATAATGAATGGGAAATATGGTCGGCTTGACGATACAGCGGCAAGAACCTTGGCCAAGAGAGGTGATGTTAGAGCAATTCCGTTTTTAATGGATGAAATGAGGAGGACGAGTGAATATGATCGGGATAAGGCGCAGTTGAGGCTAGCTTATTCATTACATTTTATCCCAAGTGAAAAAGTTCATGCCATTCAGATATATCGCGATGTTGCTCTAAACAGTAGAGATGCAAATTATCAGTGGATGGCAGCTACTGCTTATTGGACTCTGAAAAAAGGGGTGAATTGGAAAATTAGCGAGCCGCATCCCTAAACCCTACCTATGACTCTAGCAGAATGTTGTCGATTAGGCGGGTTTTGCCGAAATGGACGGCTATGGCTAGGACGGCTTGATCTTCGATGGTGTGGATGGGGTCTAGGGTGTCGGGGTGGACGATTTCTAGGTATTGGATATTCGCCAGAGGGGATTGGGATATCCACTCTTTGACTTGTTCGATGAGAGAGTCCGTATCGCGCTCTCCGGCTTTGACGACAGATTGAGCGCGGGTGAGGGATTTGTTGATAACGGTGGCTTGCACGCGCTCTTCGGGGCTTAGGTAGATGTTTCGTGAGGACATCGCCAGGCCGTCTTCTTCTCGTACGATGGGACAGCCGATCACTTTCACTGGCAGGTTCAGGTCGATTACCAATTGCTTGATGACTTGAAGCTGTTGGTAATCTTTTTGGCCAAAATAGGCACGATCGGGTTGGACGAGGTTGAATAGCTTGAGCACAATCAGCGCTACACCGGGGAAATGGCTTGGACGGTATCTACCGCAGAGGCCTTTTGAAATTTCAGGCAGGGCAATGGTTGTCTGAAATCCGGATGGATACATTTCTTTGACCGGCGGAATAAACATCGCATCGACTCCAGCCGACTCGCTCATCGCCGAATCGCGGGGGATATCGCGCGGGTAGACGGATAAATCTTCAAGTGGACCGAACTGCTTGGGGTTAACAAAGAGGCTGACGACGACTTTGGCGTTGGGAGCTTGTGCCTGACGCATCAGCGTGAGATGCCCTTCGTGGAAATAACCCATCGTAGGGACTAGATGAATGGCAAAGCCTTTTTCCCGCTGCTCTTTAACCCATGCCCGGATTTCAGCGGTCGTTTTTAAAATATCCATCTTTAAAAAGTATTTTCCTCGGTAGGGAATTGCCGTTCTCGCACTTCACGGCTGTAGGTTTCAAGCGCTTTTGCAAATAGATCCCCAGCATCTACGTAACACTTGGTGTGTTTGAGGGTTTCGCCGCTAAGCCCGAGCAGGTCATTGATGACTTGGATTTCACCATCACAATCAGGACCTGCGCCTATTCCGATTGTCGGAATTTTAAGCTCGCGGGTAATACGCTCGGAGACAACAGCGGGGATGAGTTCTAAGACCACACAAAATGCCCTGGCCTCCTGGACGGCTTTCGCGTCTGCAGCGATTATATCGGACTGTGTCCCGCGCCCTTGAACTCGATAACCGCCAAATTTATTGATCGATTGTGGGGTCATTCCCACATGACCCATCACCGGAATTCCGATATCGGTCAACCGTTTGATAAGGGGAGCAACCGATATTCCCCCCTCGACCTTCACCGCCTCAGCGCCGGCCTTAATAAAAAGCCCCGCATTACGAATAGCTTCATCTTCACTTGCCTGATAGGACATGAAGGGCATATCGGCTACTAACAAAGCGTTCTTAACGCCCCTGCGTACAGCGCGGGTGTGGTGGAGCATCTCTTCCATAGTAACAGGAAGAGTATTCTCATACCCTAGTACGACATTACCGACCGAATCGCCAACGAGTATCAGGTCAACCCCCGCTGCATCGGCAATCCGCCCCATCGGGCAGTCATAGGCCGTTATACAAACAATTTTTTCATTTAGCCGCTTCTTATTAGCAATCTTAGGAGCGGTCATCTTCTCTCTGCTCATACTTTTGATAATACCTTATTAGGCAAAAAGCTAAAGGCGTAAAGCAGAAGCCGAACCCTCCACTGACGCCGGGCGGGGAAGTGAAGGGAGGGGGCAAGCCAAAAAGAACCGCAATTTGTCCCCCTTTCAAAGGGGGACTACAGATGGTCAAATCCGAAATCCATACTCACGATAACATAAACCCATAAGGATTACTCATTTCGACATTGACCCACGCTCTAGTCTATGGTACTATGATGGAGTAAGTTCTTTTACGAGCGGGCGTAGCTCAGCGGCAGAGCGATAGCTTCCCAAGCTATGCGTCGTGGGTTCGATTCCCATCGCCCGCTCTTTTCGCTTGGTCAGC
>JBAXQP010000319.1 GCA_037131655.1 bacterium
AAGCCGATTCCGCTCCGGTTCGCAGGCTGATCAACATGGTTTTCCTCATGGCTATCCGCGATCAAGCTTCCGACATCCACTTCGAACCCTTCGAAGAAGATTATAAAATGCGCTACAAATGCGACGGCGTTCTATTCGAACTCCCGCCCCCTCCTAAGTATTTGGCCAATGCTATCGCCAGCCGTATCAAAGTTATGGCGAATCTCGATATCGCTGAACGCAGGCTCCCCCAAGATGGTCGTATCGAATTAACCATTGGTGGCAACCGCGTTGATATGCGTGTTAGCACCTTGCCTACTCTCTTTGGCGAAAGCGCTGTTATTCGTTTGCTTGATAAATCCGTAGTTGCCCTCGATATCAACAAGCTTGGAATTGATGCTACCGTTCTTGCAACTTTCCGCGAGCTTATCAACAAGCCTAACGGCGTGGTTCTGGTTACCGGCCCAACCGGTTCAGGCAAGACTACCACCCTCTATTCCGCACTCAACGAACTCAATGTTATTGAAGAAAAAATCATCACCACCGAAGACCCGGTAGAATACGAAATCGAAGGCCTGGTTCAGTGCCCTATCAATCACGAAGTAGGCATGACTTTCGCTGCAGCCCTTCGTAGCATTCTTCGCCAAGACCCTGATAAAATCCTCGTAGGTGAAATTCGCGATCTCGAAACCGCCCAGATCGCTGTACAAGCTGCCCTTACAGGCCATATCGTCTTTAGCACTCTGCATACCAATGATGCTCCCAGCACCATCACTCGTATGCGCGATATGGGTTTGCAATCCTACCTCATCAACGCCTGCGTTGAAGGGGTGCTTGCGCAAAGGCTCGTTCGTAAAATCTGCATCAATTGTCGTGAAGAATTCCAACCCGGCCCGGATCAACTTTTGGAGCTCAACCTGACCCCAGAAATGGTTGCAGGCAAAAAGTTCTTCTACGGCAAAGGCTGCGATACTTGCAATAATACAGGCTATAAAGGCCGTATGGGCATCCACGAACTTCTTGTTATGACTGATGAACTTCGCGATTTAATCTCTAAAGAAGCTTCTACCGATGAACTTCGCGATCTTTGTGTTAAATCAGGTATGAAAACTTTACGCTGGTCCGGGGTTAATGCCATTCATCAAGGCCTTACCACTATGGAAGAAATCATTCGCGAGACCGTTACCGAGGAATAATCTTTCACGATTCCCTCTTCAGGAGTTTTGTTATGGCTAGTTTTAAATTCGAAGCGATGGATACCACAGGCACCGAAGTCAAAGATTCCGTCGATGCCGCTACCGAAGAAGAAGCCCAACAGAAAATTCGCCAAATGGGGTACTTCGTCACGAAGATTACCCAGGTGGCGACCAAAAAAGGCAAAGAGAAGAAGAAGGGCGGCAAGAAGAAGCGAGGCTTCACCATCGGGGGTGTCTCGGGTAAAGCCCTTTGTACCTTCACCAGGCAGTTTTCTACCCTGCAAGATGCAGGCCTCCCTATCCTTCGTTCTCTTCGTATTCTCGAAGGCCAGATGAAAGCCGGTATCCTTAAATACGCCATTGCGGATGTTATCGAAGATGTCGAATCTGGTTCCACCCTCTCCGAAGCTTTTGGCAAACACCCCAAATGCTTCGATCGACTTTATGTCAACATGGTAAAAGCTGGTGAAGCCGGCGGTGCGCTCGAAGTTATTCTTCAGCGCCTTGCAGATTTTAAAGAAAAAGCCCAGACCCTCAAACGCAAAATCACTGGTGCGATGATCTACCCAGCCGTGGTTATCTTTGTCGCAATCTCCATTCTCGTTTTCATTATGATTTTCATCATCCCCAAATTCGAGAAAATCTTCAAAGATTTCGGTATGAAGCTCCCCACGCTTACCCTATTCCTCATGGCTACCTCGCGCTGGGTCTCTACCTACTGGTATGTGCTTCCTCTGATTCCGCTTACCTTCTGGCTGCTGCTTAAGCTCCTACGCATGAGCAGAACGGGGGGATATGTGCTCGATCGAATGTACCTTTGGATTCCCGTGGTTGGCGGCCTTATAGAGAAAACTGCCATTGCTCAATCCACCCGTACTTTGGGAACTTTGGTTTCCTCGGGCGTGCCCATTCTTGAAGGCTTGGCCATCGTTAAAGCAACTTGTACCAATCAGGTTTTCGAGCGCCTTTACCAGCGCGTTTATGAATCCATTCGGGAAGGCGATACCATTTGCCAACCCCTTAGGGAAAGCAAACTCGTTGACGACATGGTGGTTAACATGATCGATGTGGGCGAGGAAACGGGCGACCTCGATACCATGCTTAATAAAGTTGCAGACATTTATGAAGAAGAAGTGAATATCCTTGTCGAAAGCTTGCTTAGCTTGCTCGAACCGATCATGATCGTGTTCCTAGGGGGAGTCATCGGCGGCATCGTTATTGCCTTGTTCATGCCCCTCATCGGTATGCTTGAAGGCTTGAGTAAGTAAGACGGTATGCTTGTAAGGTTGAGTAAGTAGTTGGTTAATGGTTTTGCAAGGGTTCTTGTAGCTCAAAGAATGCCATGTGAGATCTTAGAAACCAAGTGTCCAGTTAGAAAACCCCTTAAAAACAAGGGTGTAACTTTGTGAATCAGGTATTCCGCGTTGATGCGGGTAGAATGAAAACGGAGGATCCAAATCATGTCGCACTTGCTTAAATCCAGATCTAGAAACTCAGCATTCACGCTGATTGAGTTATTGGTGGTGATCGCCATCATTGGCATCCTGGTCTCGCTTACCGCAGCGGGCGTAATGAAAATTTTAAGTCGGGGTCAAATGGTAGCAGCTCGAACAGAACTTTCGCAATTGGAAGCTGCAATAGCTGCTGCTAAACAAAACTTTGGGAATGTTGATGGATTGCCTAGCATAATTGAGGTTTATTCAAACGGGCTAAATTTCCAAGCGGCAGCAAATGCCACTAATATGATGACTGGTCTACCTACTAACC
>JBAXQP010000320.1 GCA_037131655.1 bacterium
CTCCAAGGGGCTCGTCTCCTGCCTCCGTGACCATCACGCGGTCGATCTGCTCTGCCTGCGGATGACGTCGCGCGACTTCAGGCGGTTGACCTTGATGCTGATGGAAGACCTGAACTCGTCTTTGACTTTGTGTGGTTGGCCTACAACACTTACTATCCCCAATTCCATGCGATTAAATGGTCAGGCAGTCACTTTACCAGCTTACTGGGCACCAGCAACCATTGCATTGAGCCACATGACGCAAGCGGCGACTTCGTGACCATATTGAGGCTAAATGCTAAGAAGCCTGTTCTATTAGTTGCGGGGAAGACAATATACAACTATAGCGCTGAGTCCCGTGCAGACCCACATCATTACAAACTCAGTCTGTACAAATGGAACGGCAAGTCCTTTGTCTTGTCACGAACGTTCACAACAAAAAAGAAATATAACGGCCCCGATCCGCTTAAGGAACTAGGACTCAGCATTCGTATGGAGATAGCGCCCGTAAACAACTTTTCAAACCAGTGATGCTTAGCGTTATCCCACTAACTCAGTTATCACTGCCAGATGGCGAGATACTAAGGGTAAGATCACAGGTTCTTGCGAACAAGGCTGTTGCTGTACCATTAAACGGGCTAGATTCAACCGCCGTGAAAATGTGTGCACTTTGAAGTATAAATCAATCTAAACAACATCATTCAGCGGTGTTATGCGTCGACGCAGCAGCATCAACATCGGTGCGTAATGTGGGTATAAGGTCTTGCAGGTTTCTACCGGGAGAGGCGGTAAGTGCGTAATCCTTGTGTCCTCTTATTTCAGAGGACGGGATAGCATAATTAATTGCAAGCCAACACACTAGTTCCCGAAGTGCATCTATCTGGGCTTCATTTGGCTGTTCTATCTCGAAGTTGCCCTCTAATGAGATGAGAATATGGCCATTTGGGTCGTAGTTTGTTAGTGTATCGGAGGCGTAAACAATATCTCTTCCTTCGGCTATTTGGCCGTTAAAGTCGATGAAGAAGTGATACGGAACATCTGCCCAGACAGGCTTGGTACGCACACGAGAAAGTATGGCAATCTTCTGCGAGTAACGCTGAAGATTGCGCATCTTTTCTGTGAGTCTGTAGCCCTCGTTTCTGAAAATGCCTGAATGCCCAATAGTGATCCGAGTCGGCGTGTGCGCAACCATCATGCCCGGCAACGGGTCTTTGGCTCCCCAGTCTGCTCGTGACACTATTGAAGGCTTTGGGTAAACGCTTAGACTGATTGAAGCGCTATATGGTGGCTGCGGTGTCTGGCCAACTGGGGACGGAGCTACAGGTGTGGGTACCGATGTGGAAGTTTCAGACCCCCCGGATGAGTTTGGAGCATTATGCTGGTTGGAACTTACGATAATTGCCGCCGCGATAATTAAAGCCCCTACCAAAGTAGCAATAACATTTGATTTATTACCCCGCGGGCTAGATATTGGCGTATCGCGAGGAATGTTCTCATTCTGCCGGTTATTATTTAACTCAATGCCTTCGACTGAATTTCCTTGGCACGCAAATGTTGTGCACCCCCCATTATCGCGCCAACACTCAGAATGGTGAGGCATCTGACATTGATCACACGTCGCGATTTGCACCCCTTGCTTAAAAGGTGTCTGGCAGTACGGGCAGGTTTTACCGATAAGACTATCTGGTCGCAACTTAACCTCTCTTTTCTTCGTAGCGTCTGCAAAATCTCATTTCCAATCCGTAATGTCAAAAGAAAGCCATGACTTAAGATTATCCTATTGGGATGGGAGGAGAGATTGAATTGGAGGAAAGCAGCAGGTTATTCGTGCGATGGAAAGCGATGGTAGAAAAGCCGGGATCTTCGAGGCTGTGACGATACTTCTTCTTCATAGCTATTCGGTAGGCCGACCCAACGTTCCATCGCCTGACATTAGAAAGACTACTTCTTGAAAAGAATGCCATTCTTTGCAGCACGATCGCCTATGAACTTACCCGTGTGCTTAGCTATATGATGGTTGTTCATCCATGCTTGATGAGTCATTCGGGTAGCATGATGAGCTGCACCGCTCTTGACCGCATGATGGATTGCCTTACCAACGATAACTCCAATTATTATGGGAATATGAATCATCAGGAATGCCACCTCAAGTTAGATAATCTTATTATAGCATTCGCCGAGTTTGTCGTCAAGTAGAATACATAATCGTATGCATCTGATATCGCTTTGTCCTGGGATGCCTATATCTTGGTTGAGCCGCGTATCAATCGCTCTGCTCGGCGGATCAAAATCCAGCGTGCTTTCACATAATCAACTGCCGGGCGATAGCCACGTTCCCGCCTCGTCTCATCTATCTCAGTGTGGTAACCTGGTATGATGACATTGTGGCAATAACTTGGATACGATCGATTAGCTTTAGCCCAGCCCTCATGTTTTCACTGAAATATCTCTGGCCAGGCTGGCCGTCGATATAGCGGGTGAACAGATAACGGTGCCGGAAGCAGAATGATCGCCTAGCTATGGTGACTAAAACTGGCACACAGACGCTACTATGGGTGGACAACTTATGCCATATATACATGGACAAGTTTAGCACGACTACTAACGCCTTAACGAAGGGTAAAATGAGGTTCATTCGAACTTGGGCACCACACACACCGATGGCCGAAGGTCGACCGACGTTCGCTTAGAAAGCAAAAGAAGGAATTTGGATCAGCTTGCAGAACTTACTCTATAAAATGCTCGTCGAGTGGTCGCAGAGCAAAGATATTGCGCGAATAGTGCACGATGATGCGCTTGCCTAATTAGAACTTGGAGGATCGTAATGGTTTCGAGAACTGCAACATTGCTTCGCCAGGGGGCCCCATATGGGCTGTTCGTTCTTCTTATTAGCGGTTTGCTTTGTGCATTTTCGCATAGCTCAATTCCCAGAAAATGGTCACTGCCTGCC
>JBAXQP010000321.1 GCA_037131655.1 bacterium
GCACGTATTCTGGCATACTTATTTGCCTTCATGATGGTCCTTTCCGCATTTCTTTCATTCAGCTTATGGCGTCCGGTCTCTGTGCCTGAAAATGTCACCACATGGGAAAAGCCCTATACATCCTCACTCGGATATTCCATACCATATCCAGAAAAGTGGAAGGTCATATCACAAGAAGAGTATATTAGAAGGTCAGGGACGGAGGATGATTACAGTAATGCTCCAGACCTTTTCATTGTTCCATCCAGTGAGGTCAGCATATATGTTATTCCCATATCTGCGGATGATACTTCCCCTTCACCAAATGAGTATATGAAATATACAAGATATATAGAGCTACCGCACAACAGCGGTGATACTCGCGATGCTGGTTTCAACGAATTTACCTACACAAAAAAAGAACGCCACGGTGAATTGCCTTTACGAATTCGCACCATCAATATGCATGGTTCATGGGCGGTGCGGGATAGTAATGGTAAACGCCTCCTCATCGTAGGGAGCGCACCACAAGAAGGCTGGGAAGTGATGTCTGGCATATTCACCCATATGTTTAACGAGATGAAAGCTACGAAATAGCCAACGCTTGCAGCTTTCTCTAATCACCGTTATCATCATAATGGAGGGCAAAATGGAAATTACTGAGATGACACTCTGGCTGGCACGGATGGGCGTACTGGCCCTGCTCTTCATTTTTCTCGTCACCATGGTATTCGCACTTTTTGCGGACGCCCGCGCGGCGTCACGCCCGGAGCCAGCCCCGCCTGCTGCTCTTCCGGGAGTCAAATCCCTGGCGGTAGTCTCCGGCCCCATCCCCGCCACCGGGCAATACTACCTGCTAGATAGACCACTCACCATCGGGCGCGCCGATGATAATGATATCATCCTGCTTGTCGACCTGGTCAGTGCCCATCATGCACGCACCAACCGGCTGGGCGACGACTGGCTGCTGGAAGACCTGCACAGCACCAACGGCACTCTGCACAACGACACCCTCATCAAAACCCCCACCCGCCTGGCAATAGGCGACCGGATACAACTGGCGGAGACGGTGTTGGAGGTGCGGTAGCGAAGAGTAATACCTGTTTGAACTGGATTCTACAGATTAAGAGTGCCTTGTTCAGCTATTCGTTTTACTCCAGCAATAAATACCTGAAAACTATGCGATAGATTCCGCTCCGGGTCTATGTACTGTGCGATACGGCGCGCAGCCGAAAGCTTCCCAGAACTCCCCGTCAATTTTTTAAATTCTTCACTACCATTGTTGAGGAAGTCAGGATTGCGATATTTCTGCTTCTTCCCCAGCGCCGACAATCCCGGCAGATTAAAAGCACGTTCTATCGCTAGCAGATCGCCAATATACCAGCATTCGAGTTGCTGGCAGACGATCCGAACGAGGGTATCCGCACGTCCCGCAGAATCACATCTTTCTAACAATCGTTTTTTTACCTGCTTACAATCAGCTCCATCATTATCACGCACTACGATAAAGCGTACTCCTGGCTCTTTCCAGGCCATTAACTTACGTGGAATTGAGAGTTCTAGATCCGACTTACCTTCGTGTGATACAAATTGGCATACTACACCAGGGAGAACCCTGGGAAGCAGATTCTCCAAGACAATCTCCATTGATTTCTCTTCCAGGAGGAATACCAACTTGCTCATCGTGGCCCCGCCCCGACAAACAGGCCTTGTTTCCAGAGCGCACCTGGTAGATCGCCTGCTGCTTTCAAATCATTGAGAAGGTTACTGTCACTAGCGTGCGTTATACTAGTAATTCCATCCTTTTTCGTCAGCCAGAACAGTTCGTTCAATTCAACTCCATTGACAAAGTCAGGCGAATGGGTCGAGATAAATACCTGCCCGTCCCCTCGTGCATACTCACGAAATTCCTCGGCCAATTCCGCCAGTAACTCTGGATGCAGTTGGTTCTCCGGTTCTTCAACGGCCAGTAAAGGATGAGGCGCGGGATCATGTAATAAGAGTAGGTAGGCGAACATCTTTACCGTGCCATCTGAAACGAAGCGAGATATGAAGGGATCCTTAAAAGCACCATCCTGAAATCGTAATACTATACGGCCATCAGCAGTTTCCGCAGCTTCAACATTGGTGACACCGGGCACACGCTGGGTCATTTTCTTCAGAACTAAATTGAAGATATCCCGGTGCTCCTGGTACATATACTGCGCCACCAGCGAGAGATTCTCACCACGACGGGACAGATGCTCTGCGACGCCGGCATCCTGGCTTTCTCGCGCATCAGTAATGTGCAGGTCGGAAACATGCCAATTCTCTATCAACTTACGAAATGCTACCACTGCACGGAAGCGTTCAAACTGTCCCAAACCTTTAATTGCAAGCACGTCAGGCGAATCGAGTTTCTGCTGTTCACGCTCCTCTGTAGCATTTTCATCAACGTAATCTGCCTCATTTGTAATGGCATCACCTTCGCCAAAACGAAAATTCAAAAAACACCATGGACGCCCTTGCTGACCGCGCCGATATTTCAGCAACTCTCGTTCAACTACCGGCTGATTATCACGTAATCCAATATGCAGTTCATATGTCACTAGTGGGCCATCGGTATCAACACGAAATTTTAACTCGAACTTGATTGGCCCATTTGTATTACGGGTGACAACTTCCTTATACCCGCCACGTCGAATAAGCGCCTGACGGACATTATGGAGCAAGCAATCTTGAAGAAAACTGAACACATCAAAAAGAGTAGATTTCCCAACACCGTTGGCACCAACAAATACACACATATTGGGCAGAGATTTCAATTCAATTTTCTTTAATACTTTGAAATTCTCAATTCTAATGCTTTCTATTTTCATATTATTTCTCCAAACATCTGTAATTATAACATACTACCAGTTAAGGTTGTAAGGG
>JBAXQP010000322.1 GCA_037131655.1 bacterium
ATACTCCTTCAACTCTGATCGCCCGCAAGCCCAAGAATAATCTCCTCAATGTGATTACCGAGTTAATGGGTCCGCTTATTTATACAACGCTGTTAAATAAGTCCGACGAACCAGTGGCTAATTTGACCGAAGTGACTCCTCGAGTGAAGAAGCTCATTGCCTTGGGAATTTCCTCTGGAGATATCAAATCGCACAGAAAAACCACACTTATTTCCTGCGTGCAAGAAATCCCGAAAGTGGCAAGAGAAGGTTCAATACCATCTTGGAAAGTAAAGAAGATTGTGCCAACTCTTATCGTTGACTGATCGGCATTTACTTCAGTTCTAGCGGTTCACCAATTCTTGGAATCCATACCGACCCGTTTGGTTCCAAACGTCGGTAGGTATCAGTGAACTCATCGAGGTCCAAAGTTTGTGGTGGATCCATTTCCATGTCGGCGGGCCAAAGTCCCCAATGCATTGGAACAGCGACTTTGCAACCCTGGCGCCAGGCAAGGAAAGCTGCCTCCTTCGTGTCCATATTTCCTGTCCCCCCGTTAATACAAATCAAGGAAACATCTACTCGACCTTCAGTATCATCCACGATTCGAGCGTCATATTCGGTGTCACCAGAGTGATAGATACGGTGTTTGCCGACTGTAACGATGTATCCAGCGGCATCCGGTGTCTCTTCTAACTCGAACATGTGACGTGCGTAAACGGCTTCGATTGTTATATCGCCGACTTGCCCGATCTCACGACGTTTAAGCACCTGTCCGCGGTCGCCGTAAAAACCACCGGCACGAGCTAATTTAATGACCGAGAAAGGTCCCATATATCGAGTCTTTGGGTGCTTCGAAAAGGGAATTATCGTCTCAGGATCCTGGTGATCATCGTGAGGATGTGTCGCGAGAATTACATCGAATTCTGATTCATCGGCAGTAAGCGGGGCTGGATACCCTCGTGAAATGCCATAGGAGGTCTGAACCGAATCTGTTAGGTAGGCATCGATGCACACTGTGAAGCCACCCGGACTCTTGATAACAAAGCCTGCTTGAAGAAGCCACCAGATGTGAACGGCGCCTTCTGGAACTTTTGTGTCCCTAATCAAGGGCCATATAGAACTGTTTGTAGTCATCCTTTTATCGCTCCCGCCGTTAGTCCCGAAATAATGAACTTCTGAATAAACATATAAAGAATTACAGGTGGCAATCCGTAAATCAGCGCCCCTGATAGCAGCTCTTGGATCGGCGTATCTAGTTGCGACATAGTGGACGCAAGTCCGACCGAGGCGGGGTAAAGGTCTTGTTTCGAAATCATTGTGACCGCCATGAGATAATCACCCCAACTCGCAAAGAAAGCAACAACGCCAACGGCTAAAATGGCCGGACTACACAAAGGCATAATTATCTTTCGCAATAAAGCAAAGTAGTCGCAGCCATCGATTTGCGCCGCTTCACTAACTTCCTTGGGAATGGATTCAAAAGCAGGTCTCAATATCCATACACCCACTGGTATTACGAAGGCTGCGTGGATTAGAGACGACGCCGGCAAATTATTTGCAATATGAATTTGACTATACATTTTATAGATCGGAATAACGATCAAAGCTTCTGGCAACATTTGAGTGAAAAGCAACATCATTCCGAAAACAAATTTTCCCCGCCATTTGAACCAAGAAATTGCGTACGCTCCCAATATTGAAAATGAGGTGGTGATTACTGTTGTTAGCGCCGCAACAAATCCAGAGTTGAGGAGCCATCTTGCCATCGGATTGTCATGAAATAACTGCTGGAAGCCATGCAGATTTGCGGCCTTTGGATATAGGACCGGTGGATATTGCAGGGAAATGTCGGGTGGTTGGATAGCGGTTACCAACATCCAATAAAGTGGAAAAATAACCAAGAGACAAACGAAAGTAATTATTGAATAGCGGAATATTGACCTAACGAGTATGGTCCTTTTACTCCCGATTACGACGTTCATCGAAAATCTCGCTTTGCTGCTCGGGATTGCAGAAGCAAATAGACAAGTGCCACTAGGAAGGTAATTGCCAAACCGGTAACTCCGATAGCGGAAGAAAGCGCGTAATCGTAAAACTTAAATGCCGTGTTGTAAACCGAGACAACCAAAGTTTCAGTATCCCTTTCTGGACCGCCGCCAGTTGTCAGGTAGATCATGCTGAATTGCCTAAAGGCAAAAATGAAGGCCAGAAGTTCCAACAAGTAAAGAGTCGGTTTGATGCTTGGCAAGGTGACTGCTCTGAAGCGCTCAAATGGTCCTGCCCCATCAACTGTTGCTGCTTCAAGTAGATCCTCGGGAACTCCTTGAAGGGCCGAAAGAAAGACGATGCTGTAAAACGGAAATGTCTTCCACATGGACATACCAATAATCGAGATGAAGGCATAAGGACTCGAGGTCAGCCATCCGCCAGAAGTATCAAATGGAAGGTATTGACTGACAACTCCAATAATCCCGAACGCAGAATTCAATATCCAAATGAAGATGATGACTGAGGCAACGTCAGGAAAGGCCCATGGCGCCGTCAAAAGGGCACGAACACCTCCGCGGCCACGGAACCTTCTGTTAACCAGTAGCGCAGTACCTAGGCCGGCGCCGACGGAGCAGAACACATTGATGATGGCGTAAAGAGTGGTGATGCGAACGCTTGCCAAGTATGCCGAATTGTGCGCTAGTCCAATGTAGTTTTTTAGTCCAACAAAATCAACCTTGGTTCCGATTTTATCGCCAAGAGTCTTATCGGTCAGGCTGATCCAAATGTCTTGCGTGATTGGGTAAAGCACCAATACGAAAGACAAAACACATATTGGGACGATCAAAAGATAAGGAAGATGCTTACTACTGCCAATCTTCGTTCTCTCAACAGGTATTCGGGGCGATGCAAGCCT
>JBAXQP010000323.1 GCA_037131655.1 bacterium
ATGCATAAATTTTCAAACTTTGATAAAAATATAGAAATACTTGATTTCTTAGACATAGAATCAGCAAAAGCTTCAGAAGCATATTGCAGAGGTTCGCTATACAAGCTCACCGTTGTCATACCTGCCTATAACATCAGCCAATATGTTGAGGAAACTTGCAACGCTGTCATCGTAAATAGTCGTCACCTACCTCTTGAGATTGTATTGGTTAATGATGGGTCTACAGACGACACTAAGGAAGTTGCCTTCAAAATACTTGAAAGATCAGGCGTATCCTTTAAGATCATCTCTATTCCGAATTCTGGTTTATCAGCGGCTCGAAATGTCGGAATGGCATTTGCCTCATCCGAGTATATTGCCTTTCTCGATGGTGATGACTTAGTCGCGCCTGATATGTATGTCAAACTTATTTCGCTCGCCGACAAAGATAAATGTGATCAAGTATTCGCCCGTTCGTCAGCGTTCGACAACGCTATTCTTAATGACTACAACTTCTATGATTCTTGGGTCTGGGACATCATACTGAGTGGTTTGACAAGGCGTACCTTTGATCCCCTTCTTGAACCCGAGATTTTTATGATCGAGCCCAAGATATGCACAAGAATCTGGCGCACCACGTTTTTACGGGAACACAAGTTAGAGTTTCCCGAGGGAAAGATTTTTGAGGACATCGGCGTTCATCTCCAAGCGCTGGCATTGAGCAAGCGGGTTGGAATTATCGATGTTCAGGGTCTTCTTTATCGGGTTGGTCGCACAGGAGCGCTCACCCACGACAAAAGCCGCAGGCGCTTCGATGTGATTGAGAACATCAAATTAGCTCTAAAGTCCCGAGAACTGCGCGACCTCCCTGACATGGCAGGTGCATGCGCATTGATTGCTATTATTCGAATGGTGGATTGGTGTCGTTCTTCGGTTAATTTGCGAACAAGTTCTGAATTTGATCAACAGATTGTAACATGCTTTGACTTAATCCCCACGTCATGGATTCGGCTATTATCGAACATTGACGGTGATGCCTCAAAGCGGTTCCTGAACCTTTACAGTAGGGGCTTAACCAAACACGAACTGCTGTCACGATATTCGCTAATTCGGAAAGTCAGACGGCAAGCAAAAAAGAAGATGTGCGCTCGGCGCGGCTGGAGGGTGCTGGCACATGTTGCACCAAAGAGGGAACCTCATTTCGGTGATCGTCATCAGTTTAGCGATTATCGTCGCTATGGACCTATTTGGGCGATGCTCCCGTTCGATGGAATCGCTGTATTTCTCGCAGAACAAGCTCGAGAACGTGCACTCCGACTTTCCTTGGCTCGACCCGACGCCAAAATTTTTGTAGTTGACACACAAAACGACGAAACAAGCGCACTCCTAGCTAGACAAGAAAACATTGTAGTCTTTGAAAACAAAGAGGGGCTGCTCGCACACGCGGCGGACGCGCTTTCGATCATTCAGCTTCTAGACATCGGATTAGTGTGGGTTGCAGATGATCTTTATCCACTTAAAAAATTATCGATCGATTATGTCTATGGAGAAATTGATAGTCTTTCCGGGCAACCTGATCAAGTTTTGCCGATTCTACGGCAAATGGTAAGACGTGGATACCGCATAACGCAGAACGATGGGCAAAGTTTCGGCCACAAAAAAATTACTCCCAACGCTCCTGCGGTTTCAATTGTTGTTCCCGTATATAACGTCGAAAACTATCTTGAAGAATGTGTGTCTTCTCTTCATTGGCAGACGCTGCTTGATCGTGAAATTATCCTAGTCGATGATGGAGCTACAGACTCCTCTTCGAAGATGTGCGATGCCTGGGCAGCCAAGGACTCAACGATTCGTGTCATCCATAAGCCAAATGGGGGGTGTGCATCAGCTAGAATGGTTGGCTTGGAAGCGGCGCAGGGTGACTTCGTAACTTTCATTGATGGCGATGACTGGGTTGAGTTAGATATGCTGGAAAAGCTCCTTAATCTTTCTCTTAAAAGTGGCCATGACGTCGTCGAAGGTGGATGGTGTTTTGCATATCCAAGTGGCCAAAAAGAGGATCAAACGCCATTCGAGGTTTCGCAAACGGAAGCACGCTGGGGTGGCGTCCTGCGGCGATCCAACCCTGATGCAGTTGTGAGCCAGCCGACAATTTGGCGCAGACTCTATCGAACAAGCTTCTTAACTGATCAATCGATCGGCTTTGATATCAGACTCCGCCGGTTCGACGATATGCCTTTTCAATTCGAGACGCTCACACGTGCAGGTGATATTCCTTATCTCAACAAGTGCTTTGTGAATTATCGTCAGAACCGCGAGGGGCAAGATATCGGAGTCACGGATGACAGATTATTTATACACTTTCCCATACTAGGCTTAATGCGCGAAACTGCTGTAGCATCCGGCAGCAAGTTAGTCTATCTGCAGTTTTTAAAAATTCAGTTTAACACGCACATGTGGGCGATGTCCAAAATTTCATATAAATACAAAGACCAATATCGAAGTCTGATGGCGCGAGACTTGTTCGGATCTGAGCAATTCGGCTCATCATGCTCGAATTTACTTCGACTTTGGAAGTCTTTCAAAGACCAGCGGCGATTTGTAATGAAAATTTATTGGCTTTACCTACGCCAATCCAAATCAATCAGCTTGCCGAAGATTACGGAAACTCGTTAGGGTAGTTTTTGATTAGATGTTCAGTCAACACAGGACATCTTTAGTGATATTCGATTGGGTTGACGCTATCACAGTGATAGTTGACCTTCATTATCTATAATTCCATACGAAAATATCCGCTATGACAAATATTTCCCTCACCCTCGTCATTTGCACCTTTCACCGTCAGGAATTCGTATTGCGAAATTTATGCGGGCTGAAAGATGCCGGGGTTCTGG
>JBAXQP010000324.1 GCA_037131655.1 bacterium
GTACGAGGCAAGTGGCAGTCTTTCGGGCTTACGGCGCCTTCGTGGGTTCTGGATGCCAGACATTCACAGCTTCTGCCTCGATCTCGAACAAGGTCTTGACGAGTACAAGACGCTCTTTTACCGTTACACCGATTTAGCAAACGGCATGGGAGTGAATTACGCCGTCGCCTTCAGGGTTGTCGAGGAGTTCTACAACAGCCACAAGGCAGAACTGGTCGAGATGATCAAATACAACGGCGCACCAGCGCTGATTGAGATTCTCTCTGACATGAAGCATTACTGGGTTCTCAAGCACGAAGTAAACACTGTGGACTGCAATGCGGGTATCTGCCAAACATCCACTGTTCAACTCGACATTAAGGACGCCGCACTCTACGGCATCACCTACGTCGCCGCGGATGGCGAATCGAAAGGCTGCACCATCGTTCACAGCTCAATTGGGTCAATCGAAAGATGGATATTCTCGATCCTCGAAGACGCCCTCAAGAAAGACCCGCCAGTGTTGCCACTCTGGTTAGCACCAACGCAAGTCCGTTTCATCCCAGTTTCCGAAGAAAAACACCTGGGCTATTGCCTTGGGGTGGCCGAGGAGCTGAAAAAACATCGCATCCGGGTTGATGTCGATGAACGGAGTGAGCCAATGAGCTGGCGTATCCGTGGAGCAGAACGCGAATGGGTACCTTACGTCGTTATCTGCGGAGACAAGGAACAGGCAGGAGCTCCTCTTTCCGTTCGTATCCGGGGAGCCAAGCAACAACAAATGAGTGTCGACGAATTGGCCCTGCTCATCAATCAGCAGACTGCCAAGATGCCGTTCTCGTATCTGTCGGGGATGCTCGTTTCCAAACGGCCGGTATTCCGCGGACGAAACTAGCACAGGTCAAAAAGCAGAAGTACCTGCAATAAGGGGGAGGAAGCAACAGCTTCGCTCCCCCATTTTTTTATTCTACTATCAAAATTTTTCGAGATAACCTATAAGACTATCACTTCCCCATCTTTCAATGTTTTAAAAGGAATCTCATTTTTTTTCATATATTCAACAACCATCTCCATCTTCTCTGATTCCGGATGACTCGATTGATAATGAGGAACGATAGAGTAATCAATAATATTTAATCCTTCAAAAACAGTCTCAGTGTCATCTCCATAAGGCTTTACATTAGGATCGTCCACAAGCTCAATACCACGAAGTGTTGGCGCTAGAATGCAGACACCAGCACTATATCCACCATACAGGATTCCTTCTTTTTGGATGAGGTGGCTAAGTATTAAATCAAACCCGCTTCTTTTCATTGCTTCACGCAGTACAAAGACATTGCCACCACGCACCCAAATAACACCAAATTCATTAAGTTTTTTCTCTAGTTCATTTTGATGATCAAAATAATGTCTCAGGTCAACCAACTCTACATCAAGCCCAACACCAACAAGATCATCTATATCTGATTGTTCACTCTTCTTCCTTCGCTCAAGATCGTTTGAAAAATCAAGTGCATTCGAAATAAATGCAGTTTTTTTATTGGTTGGAATGAGCGATTTCAATGTATCGATTTCATTTCCTAATTTATAAGATGAAAGATAGAATTTCATAAAAAGATCATATACGCATTATATTCTTGATGGACGTTATTTTTTTCAAAAATTTAGAGTTTGACACCTTAACTTTATTATTATACCATACAATGTCAAATAATCAAATTATTGTTTGATTGGTTCGTTAACAAAACGGGAACAGGAAACTGCGTCCTGTAGTCCTACAAAAGATTGGAGAAAGAAATGATAAAAGGTAATGTTACCACCGAATTACCCGCGTCCCAATTTTTTATATTGGACGCTACAGGTAACGAAACGATTCTGTCAAAAAAGGATTCGCTTGAAGCTGGTACCCAACACGACCCTATTTTGACCAGACTAATCATGCATGTGATGGGAACTGAGAAGTCAGCCCACGTAATCAATCACATGCACGTAATGCAACAGCTTGAATGGATAGATTACGAACCGGCCAGTGACAAAGGTCACTTTCGGTTCTACCCAAAAGGCACACTCATACGCCAACTGTTGTCAACCTGGTGTGAAGAGCTTTCTATCAACACGTTCGGCGCACTGCCCATCAAAACGCCATTCCTTTATCGTAATGGCAGCGTGGCTGTGCGTGAACATATAGGCATATTTAACGAAAGTGTCTATTCAGTGTTCCAGAACCAGGATCAGGATATATTTGTTCTACGCTTTAACGATGACCTGGGCCTTTACACGGTAATGAAAGATGCTCAAATCACCTGTAGCCATATGCCACTCAGAATCTACGAGCAAACGCACAGTTTCCGGTACCTTGAAAGCGGCGGCGTATCTGGCATCCAAAAGGCACGGTATTTCTTGCTCAATGATGTTCATAGTTTCTGTCCCGATCTCAGACAAGGACTCGTTGAATATAAAGAAATCCACCGATTGATGATGGCCATCGCGAACGAACTCGATCTCCATCCAGTGACCCACTTTCAGGTACCGCAGAACTTCTATCCAGAGGTCAAAGCAACTATGACCGCAATGCTCAATGACGGAGAGAAGATGCTTGTCGAAATCATTCCGCGCCAAAAACAATACTGGGTCATGAAACACATCGTGCATACCAACCATATGCAGAGACTCTTTCACGTTCAGCTTGACCTTGAAAGCTCAGAACGTCTCGGTATCCACTACAAAGCAGTGGACGGCAGTAAAGGAAACTACACTGTCATTCACAGCTCTCTCGGGACTATTGAACGCTGGATGCTCATTATCCTCGAAGACGCCCTCAAGAAAGACCCGCCAGTGTTGCCACTCTGGTTAGCAC
>JBAXQP010000325.1 GCA_037131655.1 bacterium
GTATTTTAGTATATCTATTAGCTGTTTGTCAACCCTATTGAATTCTACGAAAACGTCGATAAAGGGTAATAATCGAGGATATTAAGCGATTTTAAAAGAATTATCAATGTGAAATCAACCCATGAATCCTTTTCTGCGTAGGCAGTATTGGCTGTAATTACTTGGTTGCCGGTTCGATCTTAACCTTTTCAGGAGTAACAGCGCTTAGCTCCTGAAGAAGCGTATAAACACGAGGTGGTATAAGTACATTCTCGATATAGTACCAATATAATTGATCATCGGTGGCTTTCGGCTCACCAGGGTCTTTCAAATCCTTTAAGGTTTGACGGGAGGATTCAAGCATGATCTTCTTTTGGTCTTCATTTAGGAGCACAAGGATGTCTTTTGTTGCTGTTTTGATAGCTTTCGAACCGATATCTTTGCGAATATCACTAGACTTGACGAAGATCGACGAAACTTTCTTGTAAAATTTTTCGTCTGCGGCTGTTCCGTTCAAACTAGCTTTACGCTGTTTTAGAATATCATCTTTGAGGGCAATTAAGTCTTTTGCTTCATCTGCCTCCATCTTCTTTGCTGTTGCTCTTTGAACGTCCAATGTTTTGAGTATGCCGAGTATCTGTTTCTTTTCAAGCTTGAGGACATAGAGTGTGTCTAACATTCTGATATCATCGAGCGCTTCAAGAAGTGGGTCCACCCCAATCGTTTCAGCAGGTTTAACAGTAGCTACTTCTTTTGTAACTTTAGTCGTCGTTTCGGCCCAAATGCCGATAGAAGCTATTGCCAGCAACAACATGATAATCCAGCGCATAGGTTTAATGGCTCCTTATAAATACCTGATATTATTCTTTGGTTAGACGTGTACCCTATCATTAGGTTTCAAAACAAGAGGCAAAGGCATTAATGACGATAGAATAGACGTTGTATCTTATCGTGAAGCCGCTTCAAGAAGCCATCTCCTGTTTTAAGCTCTGAATCAAACTTAAGAGAAGTTTCCAACATGTTGAAAGATGTTACAAATGGAAACCGTAGTTTATATAACGCGAGCAATTCAATTGCAGTGTCTTTATGTCCGATTTGGTTTAGAGCAAGAACAGTTGAAATGCATTCTTCAAGAGTATCCGGGGGAGCTGTGAAAGCATTGTTGATAGTCTCTTGAACTTTTTCTTCCTGTCCAAGCCCATGATAGGTGCGAATAAGGCCATCATAATAGGTCTTGACGTCAGATGATAAGCTGATTGCATTCTGATAACATTCAAGCGCCTTATCCCATTCCCCGTGCACTTCAAGAACCTTCGCTTCGCTTCTTAATAAATCAGGCGTTACTTCGGAGCGTTGCTTAAGCTGTTCGACTAGCTTGCTAGCCTCATCGAATCGGGCTTGCATTAGGTAGGCGTTGATTAACCCGGTGCCAATCACCCGACAGGAGATGGGATTTTCAAGGTCTAATGCCTTTCTAAGAACGGCTGTGCCGCTTTTTATATCTCCTTCGCGTATGAGTTCGGTAGCTTTAGCGAGGGGGCCAACATATCTCATGAAAGGCGCTGCCTCTTCAGCGCGCTTTTGCCAATCGTCATGACTGTGCACATCGCCTTTTTTGGCCTCAATCGTAGCCATTGTTTCACATGCTAATTGACATCGGCTGTTAATCGCGAGCGCTTTCGCCGCCGCGTTTTCCGCATCAATGAGTTGGTCTGCTAATAATAAAGTAGAAGCTAGTTCAGCCCAGACCTTATCGCTTTCAGGAGCGATCTCTATGGCCCTGTTCAAAAGCTCTTCAGCTTGAACTAAATCGCCTGTCAGCTTAAGGATTTGAGCGCGAAGTATCAGTGATGCAGGGGAATTATGGAAACGCTCCAGCAGAAGCGAAATCACCTGTTTTGCCTCATTAGGACGCTCGGCAAAGAATAAGAAGGAAATATATTGAGCGAGCGCCGGGGGATCGTTAGAATGGAACTCGCGCAATTTTTTTGCCAGCTCATCTGCCTGTGGAATGTTGTTAAGCAGAATGTAATAACCGACCGCAGTAGAAAGAACATTTGCGTCATTAGGATTCATCGTTACAGCTTTCTCAACATGCTGACCGGCTAAATTGAAATCCCCGAGGAAGGTGTAGATTTCACCGGCAGCAGCTTGGGCTATCGGCTCATCGGAATCAATGGATAAAGCCTTATTCAAAGCCTCCTGAGCCTCATCCAATCGTCCTGTCCAAAGCCTTATCGTTGCGGCACATGCCCATAGCTTTGCTGAATTAGGGTGAGCAATAACTGCTTCTTCGGCCAAACGATAAGCCGCACCTATTCCGGGCACTTGTTTTGCTGCGCGTATCTGTTCAATAAGCTCGTCGACAGTCATTGTTCTCCTAGTTTTCAGGTAAAGGTTGGCCTTTAGTTTCAGGGGCTTTGTTTACAGCGATCAAGCCAATTAAATAGATGACGGCGAAAAGTCCCATCCCTGCCGCAACTGAACCATTGAAAGCGCCAATCACTTTCCCCGTTAGCCAGGGAAGAGGCGCAGTGACAATACGTCCGGTATTATAACAAAATCCCAGCCCTGTTGCTCTTAGGCGAGTAGGGAATAACTCGGGGAAATAGAGCGCAAATCCAGCCGAAACCCCAATCGTAAATAGCGCCATCAACGGGGCGAAGTAGAGAAGACTTTGGTAAGTATGAGTTCCAAAAGAGACCCCCATCACCACAATTGCGCTAAGGATGAAAAATAGTCCGAAAGCACGTCGCCGACCTAACCGTTCGCAAAGAGTAGGGAACAAAAAGACGCCGATTAAAGTGCCTATGTGCATCGTAAATGTCACATAGCTCGTACG
>JBAXQP010000326.1 GCA_037131655.1 bacterium
CTGCTAAATTCAGCTTTGAATTGAAAATAATCCCCCCACAAAGCCGGAAGCGCCCTTTGGGAGGCAAGCCGGATGACAGAAAGACTATCCAATCAACTCTTGCTCATTGGCAAAATATTCTCGGAGCTTACAACATTGAGAAAACACTACGGGAGCACAAGGAACACTGTATGTTTCTCGATTCCAGCTTCAAACGACTGGCTGAATCTACTACCCAGCATGAACTAGACCTGAAGCGAACACTGACATGTGAGGGAGAGTATTTTCAGACCAACCAAAAGTTTGTGCAGCTAAGAGATGCTTTTCAAAATGCTTTTGACCTTGCAGAAGAAGAAATCACGAACTTGCTTACCACAGCACGTATTACGAAACGATTGATGAAGTCGCTTTTGCAGGCAAGAAGTCTTTTGTGCTCCCCTGATGGCACATTGAAACGAAAAGAATGTATTCAGATTAAAAGAATTTACGCAGCCGCTTGTTGCCGTGTTGATCTTGATAAACAGCGCTTAGACATTTCAGCGGCAGCAGGACACTATATTGAGAAGGTTGTGGAATTGCTGGAAGCATGGCAAAAGGAGAGGTCAAAACGAAAGTCTATCGCTGAGGATGCGGCAAAATCAGTCCGTCGCAGTCTGGAACTGGCAAAAAGCAAACATTCTGAAGCGAAACGCAACTTGTTAGCTAATCAATTTGCCTACCGAAGATTACAACAAATCAGCCTTTATTCTGAGGCTGTGAATGGTTTCAGTAGCATGTTAAGGTGGAAACGACCATCACGTGTGGCAAAAGCGATGGAAAATGTCGATTACACCAATCTTTTAGACGTATTTCCGTTGTGGGTTGGCGAAATGCGTTGGCTTAGCCAATATCTCCCAATGGCGGCAGAAATGTTTGATTATGTAATCGTAGACGAAGCCTCCCAAGTCAACATCGCAGAAGTGTTGCCAGCACTCTATAGAGGCAAACAACTTTGTATTGTGGGTGATCAAAAACAACTTGGGTTATCTTCTGCCGGATTATTTTCGCTAAATAAGTGCTACGAGGAAATTCTTTGGAACCAACATGTAGGAGCTAATAACGTTTCGTACCGACATGCCGAAGAATATCATCTCCTTGTCAGTAAGTGTTCTATCCTCGATTTTGTAACAGCACGAAATAATGCTATTCCCGTTGAAAGAACAGTACTTGATGAACACTATCGCAGCTTGCCTCGACTAGCAGGCTTCACATCCAAGCTATTCTATGAAGATGATGGCGGTCTTGTATTAATGCGGCAAGGAAGTGCCAATAACCATAAAGAGTGTTTTCATGTAATTCAGACTGGCGGTACACGATCCTCGTACACAAAACTAGTTGAGGAGGAAGTGGATGCGACTATCACACTTCTTACCGATATTATTAAGAACAAGAGTTATTTGGTTGGCGATGATCTTGTTAGACTGGGGTATACAGAAGAGCGCCCTCCAACTATCGGGGTTTTGTCTTTCCTTACCGATCAACGCAACGCCTTGGCTCCGAAAATTGAAAGCAAATTCACTGAGGAGCAACTTCGTACCCACGCTGTTCTGGTTGGAACCCCAGAGGAATTCCAAGGGAATGAGCGTAATATTATGATCATTACTTTGGGGCTAGACGGGACATCACGGTGGGGAAAAGGACACTATGAGAATCCGAATCGTTTTAATGTTGCCACTAGTCGTGCTACAGATTTTACCTATGTCATATTCGGTGCTTTGCCAGCAAATGCTAACCTCCTGAAGCGATATCTTCGATGGTTCGGTTTTGAGACCGGAAACGAATATTCTGACGAGGGGAACAAATTTGCAGGCGGAAGTAATTCTTGGGTAACAGCCGATGAATCACGATGTGAATCAGAGTTTGAACGGCGAGTTCTTTCGAATTTATTTGCGTTTGCGGACAAATACAAGGCTGTGGCTCCAATAACTATACATAACCAAGTTTTAACCTGCGGTAATCATCGTCTTGATTTTGTCGTTGTTAATCAGAGCAACAAAGAGGGATGTGCGATAGAAGTAGATGGAAGACTTCATTACTGCGACGATGGCATTCGATATTCCGACGAACATCTTGAACGTATTGACATGCTTAAGAGGGCGGGTTGGTCAATTGTTAATGTGCCTTACTATTGGTGGTATAAGAGGGGGTGGCTCTGCGATGATAACGATGCAGAGTTCTGCAAGATGGCAAATGACCTTGAAGCACAGATAGCAGTTCAAATAGGGCTTATAATCCCATGATCCGTCATCCTGGAGTTTCATCAATTCAATGGCCTCCGGCGTCATGCCGGCAGGATTGAAATTCTTGCGTGTGACAACCGCCGGCTCTTTGACGAAGCCATCCGCCATGGCTTTGCCGAGTGGGTAGTCGAGAATAACGTTCTTGAATGGCAAGGCCCCCTTAGGGGTTTCCACGAACGGGGTCGCCGTAAGTTCCAAACCAATGACCGGTTTCAAATCATTAATTGCCCGCACGCCGGCACTGGCGCGGTAGCGGTGCGATTCGTCCATAATGAGCACAAGATCGGGAAGGCTGGCCAGATATTCAAAGTAACTTTCGCCAATGTATTCCGAAAGCCGTTTAATGCGCGGCGATTTGCCGCCCCGGACTTCCGAGTTGATCTTCGAGATATTGAAGATATTCACCTTACAGCGAAGTAACTGATCAAAAAGCGTCCCCGCCTTGGCCTCATAGTTATCGCCCGTAATGATCTCCGGGGCATCGGTGGCGAATTCGGCAATCCCCTTGAACACATATTTCGAGGTGTTCGGGGTGAAATCCATGA
>JBAXQP010000327.1 GCA_037131655.1 bacterium
TTATCATGGGCATTGTTAATTCTCATCTGATTCTTCATTTTCTCAATATCTTTACGGGCTGGCGCTCCTCCTGGGCGAGTCATGCTGGTAACCTCGATCGCTTCACTAACAAGCGTGCCAATTGCGTTAGAGTTGGCACGCATCTTATCACCGCAACTTATCAGTGCATGCCGAATAGCTTTCCCTTCCGCTCGATTACCTCTAGCCTCCGCCTCAACTGCTTTATAGGTTGCAACCCAAGCGACGGCTCGAGTATTGGTAAAGTGCGGATAGGGGTTGGCTATAAAGGCAGCAATATGCCTGATCGTAGTCTTATCTCCATAAGTTATTTCAGCAAGTCGGCAACTGCCATTGATATAGTCACTACTGTAATCATTCCAATTTGGCTTTTCGGCAGCACGTTTTAGGCATTTAATCGCTTCTGAATCTTGATTAGCGGCGAATAAACATGATGCCCGCATGAATGGGAAGAAGGCATTCTTCGGGTCATAACGTTCCCCCCTTGCCGCAGCCGCATCATAGGCGATTAAGTCTTCAGACTTACTTGGAGGTGGCAATGGCTCTGGCGGATAACCAATAAGAGCATTTTCTTCGTTTCGTTTGAGCCTTACAGCATTTCTACTCATTTCTCTGATTAACGCCGCCTGAGCGGATGGGCTTTGCGGATAGCGCTCAGCCAACTTCTTATATGCTTGAACCAGTCGAAGAGTCTCTCCCGAACTTGCCATTTCGCCTGCATCGACTGCCAAGGCGATTTGGACAGGTACATCGTTTGGGAACTTGCTTGCCGCTTCCTTCATGCGCTTTTTCTGAGCGACACCCCAAGGCTGATCCTTTAAGTTACTTTCCGGCTCTATGCCTGTAATCATTCGAGCGGCGGAGAATTGAACGGGGGTTCTGAAGATCATTTCTAAGTGCAAAAGAAATAATCCGCGTGTCGAGGGACGCATTAATGTCACAATTAGCATAAGAATGCAAAGTCCGGTTACGGTAAATAGATATTTTCTCAAGAAAACTCCACCTCAATTCCATCATTCGTTGTGTTCACTCGGATATCCTTCTAAGGATTGACTTGTCGCCAATCGACTTTGTAGAATAAGTTGCCAATTCGACATCAAGAGTATATTATTCCATATGAGCTTACTCACTGTTAACAACCTGGAGAAATCTTTCGGGGCGGATACCATCCTCGATGGTGTTTCACTGCGTCTGGGTTGGGGGCAGAAGATGGGGCTAATTGGGCGAAATGGCTCCGGCAAGACGACTTTGCTGCGCATTTTAACCGGCCAGATGGAAGCTGATAAGGGCAGAGCCACCTATGCGCGAGGAGTCAGTTTCGGGTATCTAATGCAAGAAGAAGCAGTCGACCCCAATAAAACGGTCATCGAAGAAGCGCAAGAAGCCTTCCAGCATGTACTGGAAATGGAAGGACGGCTACGCGAACTGGAGCAAGCGCTTCCCAACATGACCCACGGGCCGGAACTCGATACTGCGATGGATGAATATGCCCTCCTTCATGAGCGTTTCGATGCGATGAACGGTTACAGCGCTCTGAGGGACGTTCGTAAAGTCTTGATGCGGCTTGGGTTCAAGGAAAATGAACTTGACAAGCCGAATTCAGTGCTTTCGGGTGGAGAACGCACCCGGCTCGCGCTTGCAAGATTACTTCTGCTCTCACCCGACGTTCTGTTTTTAGATGAACCGACTAATCACCTCGACATGGCGGCAACCGAATGGCTAGAGGAGTTCCTCTCATCCTTCGGCGGAGCGCTTCTGCTCGTTGCTCACGACCGTTATTTCCTGGATAAAGTTGTCACTTCGATTGCGGAGCTTGAAAAATCACAGATCAAAGTCTATCCGGGCAACTTTTCGACTTATTGGAACTTAAAACAAGAGCAAGCTGAACACCAATTAGAGATGTATGAGCGTCAACAGGAAGAAATAGCCCGCCTTGAAGAGTATGTTCGGCGCACGATGGGGAACCAAAAAACAGGACAAGCCAAAAGCCGCCTCAAAGCCATCGATCGAATTAAGCAGGAAGGGGTCGATCGGCCGCGTGAAGAAGCTCCCCCTGAATTGAAATTGACCAAAACTGCCCGCAGCGGGAATGATGTTGTCCTTCTAAAAGACCTGACCAAACGCTATGGTGAGCGGACGCTTTTTGAGAAGCTTAACCTGATGGTGCGCTATCGCGATCGCTTGGGTGTGATTGGCCCGAATGGGTCGGGGAAATCAACGCTTATAGAAATCCTTCTAGGCCGCGAAGAACCAACTTCAGGCATTGCGCGGTTGGGCGCTTCGATTACGATGGGGTATTTCGCCCAAGACACTGTCGATCTAGACCCTGATATGACCGTGCTCGATCATATCTATCAGCCATTCGATATCAAACCGGCTGAAGCTCGTAACTTTTTAGCCCGATTTTTATTTACAGGCGATGATGTATTCCGTCCTGTGGCGCTTTTATCAGGCGGTGAGAAGAATAAATTAGCCCTCGCCCAGCTTATCATGCTCAAGCCTAATCTGCTTATCTTAGACGAGCCGACCAACCACCTCGATATTGCCTCCCGTGAGGCGTTAGCCAAAATGCTTCGTGAGTATGACGGCACATTAATACTAGTCTCTCACGATCGCTACCTTTTGGACCAGGTCACTACTCACACGCTCGAATTTATAGATGGCCGCGCTGAGCTTTTTGATGGCAGCTATGCTGCGCTTCACTTAGTTAAGGAAGAACGCGCTAGAAAACAACTTGCGCTTGAGAAGAAGAAAGCAAAAGGCTCTCCCGCCGTAACAAC
>JBAXQP010000328.1 GCA_037131655.1 bacterium
AAGCAGTTTCCAGCGGTTGATCTGGCCGCCGCCTATGCGCTCGATCATGTTTCTAATAAAGAAACTTTCGACATTTATACTTGCCGAAGAAATATCCTAATCGATGGCCTTCAGCGCATCGGTTTCGATATTCAAAAGCCTAAGGCAACTTTCTATGTATGGCTGAAAAACCCGAAGGGCCTAAGTTCGATGGATTTCTCCAAGATACTTTTGGAGCAAGCAAGTGTATTGGCTATCCCTGGTGTTGGCTACGGCTCCCAGGGCGAAGGCTATGTTAGAATGAGCCTAACCGTCTCCGGCGACAAAAACGGCGAACGCCTAGAGGAAGCGGTAAATAGGATCGAAGCACTGAAGTTAATGTAGTTAAGACATATAAAAGGGGGGCGGGCCATAGGCACGCCCCCCTTTCTATTTCCGTGTTATTGCGGGGCGCTTGGGTTCCAGATTGCGCTTCTTATTTCTTCCTAATCTCATCTACCCCAAGGTATGGTATCAAAGCAGAGGGGACTTGGACGGAGCCATCGGGTTGTTGGTAGTTTTCTAGGATTGAGGCGACCAAGCGGGGGAGAGCTACTCCGGAGCCGTTTAGGGTATGAACAAACTCAGGTTTTGAGGCAGGTTCGCGGCGGAAGCGGATACTTGCGCGGCGTGCTTGGAAATCTTTGAAGTTACTGCAGGAAGAAACCTCGAGCCAGCGGTCGACGCCGGGGCTCCAAATTTCCAAATCATAACATTTGGCCGCGCTGAACGATAAGTCACCAGTGCAAAGCTCGACGACTCGGTAGGGGATATCCAACATCTGTAAGACTGTTTCTGCGTTTTGGCAGAGATTCTCATGCTCCTGAGCGGATGTTTCAGGGAGGACAAATTTGACCAATTCGACCTTATTGAATTCGTGCAGTCGAAGAAGGCCGCGCGTATCCTTGCCAGCGGCTCCGGCTTCTCTTCTGAAACATGCTGAATAAGCTGCATGATAGATAGGTAGCTGTGAACCAGCTAAAATCTCATCTCTATATAAATTAGTTACCGGAACCTCGGCGGTTGAGATGAGGTAGAGATCATCCCATTTGGTGGCGTACATCTCTTCTTCGAACTTTGGAAGCTGTCCTGTCCCGACATAACTGGCACGGTTGACCATGAAGGGGGGGAAGATTTCTACATAGCCGTGCTTTTCGGTATGCAGGTCAAGCATGAAGCTAATTAAGGACCTCTCCAGCTTTGCGCCTATGCCTTTATAGACGATGAAACCGCTGCCTGAGACTTTGACCCCGCGTGGGAAATCAATAAGTTCCAACTCCTCGGCAAGCTCCCAGTGGGGTTTAATGGTGAAGTCGAATGATTTTCTATCTCCCCACTCACGAACCACGACATTATCTTCTTCATTCTTGCCCATAGGAACGCTTTCGTCAGGCAAGTTTGGCATATTGAGCAAGAGATCGTCGATTTGCTTGTCAAATACGACCACTTCAGCGTCTAGGTCCTGAATGCGTCCTTTTATCTGGCTCATTTGAGCTATCTGTTCAGAGGCATCGCCTTTTTGCTTCTTGATCGCGCCGATTTCATCGGATACACGATTGCGTTCGGCCTTTAAGCGCTCGACTTCTGCAGTCTTGGCGCGCCATTGTTCGTCTAAGCACAAAAGTTCATCGACTACGCTGGGGTCATTATTCTTGCTAGCTAGTCCGGCCTTAACCTTTTCAGGTTCATTTCTAATTATATTTCTATCTAACATCGTCCCTGATTATCTCCCGTTGCAGTTCTTTCTTTGCTAATAGTACCCCACTTGCGTTGAGCAGGCGGTCTAGCCTTTGATTACGCCCATCGGCTTCATTCGGGCTACCTTGTGAGAGATGCCGGCCTTATGACAGACATCCACCACATCCGCGACGTCTTTGTAAGCAAAGGAAGCCTCTTCGGCTAGTCCTTTCTTATTCTGAGCGCGGACTATGATGCCCTTTTCGGCTAATAGACCGGCGATATCTTTGCCTTCGCCTTTCTTTATCGCCGAATGGCGGCTTAATAAACGTCCTGCTCCGTGGCAAGTTGAACCGAAAGTTTCTTCCATCGCCTTTGCAGTGCCGGACAATAAGTAGGAATAGCGCCCCATATCGCCGGGAATTAACACTGGCTGGCCTGCATTTCTATAGATTGCCGGAACATCCTTATGGCCTGGACCATAGGCTCGCGTTGCGCCTTTGCGGTGGACACAAAGTGTCTTTAATTCCCCTTCAACAAGGTGCTCCTCGATTGTGGCGATATTGTGGGCGATATCGTAAACTTGATGCATCTCCATCTTTTCTGCCTTTGTTTTGAAAACTTTTGCAAAAGCACTGCGGATTAGGTGAGCGATCGCTTGCCGATTAGCCCATGCGAAATTGGCGGCGCAAGCCATCGCCTGAAGATAGGCTTGACCTTCCGGTGATTTAATAGGCGCGCAGGCAAGTTGTCGGTCGGGGATCTGAATATTATATTTCTGAAGCACCGCTTGCATCTGGTCGAGGTAATCCGTGCAGGTTTGATGCCCAAATCCACGCGAACCGGTGTGGATCATAATTGTGATCTGTCCGATTTCAGTAATGCCGAAGGCTTCGGCAATCACGGGATCGAATATTTCATCGACAGCTTGTATTTCCAAAAAGTGGTTCCCGCTACCAAGTGTTCCAAGTTGAGGTAGTCCGCGTTTGATCGCTTTGTCAGTAACAGCTTTGGGTTCGGCCATTTTGAAGCGACCGCCCTGCTCACTTCGCTCGATGTCCTCATCCCACCCGTAGCCATTTTCGATCATCCAATGAGCGCC
>JBAXQP010000329.1 GCA_037131655.1 bacterium
GGCTTCTAGGGCTTGAGCTACGTTTTGAACACCTCTGACATTAATTGGAAGATTGCCGTTAAGGCGTTCGAGGTTGCGGCGGGGAACGATGGCTTTATCAAAACCCATTCTTGCAGCCTCGCGTAAGCGTCGCTCAACGTGATTAACTGCCCGCACCTCACCGCCAAGGCCCACCTCACCAAAAACCACTGTCGTAGGCTCAAGCGTCTGGTCGCGCATGCTCGATGCGATACTTACCAACGCGGCCAAATCTACAGCCGGTTCAACCACTTTTATTCCACCAGCGATATTTACGAACACATCATGAGTTCCCAAGCGAAAACCCAAACGCTTCTCCAACACAGCCATCACCAAGCTTAAACGGTTGTAATCTACGCCGCTCACAACACGTCTGGGATTGTTGAGATAAGTGGGAGTGGTCAAGGCTTGCACTTCTGCCAAAAGGCTACGGGAGCCTTCCATCGCGGCAACCACTGCAGAACCTGGGGAATCGGTTGGTCTTTCGGCAAGAAGCATTGCCGAGGCATTCTCGACTGGCTCCAGACCCTGCTCGCGCATCTCAAAGACTCCGATTTCATCCGTTGGCCCAAACCGGTTTTTTACTGCCCGCAAGACCCTAAATGCGCCCTGATTATCTCCCTCAAAGAATAGCACCGTATCCACCAGGTGTTCCAACACCCGCGGGCCGGCTATCGCACCCTCTTTAGTCACATGGCCGACTAAGAAAATAGGAATGCTATCGGCCTTCGCCAATCGCTGTAATGCCGTTGCGCAACCTCTCACCTGTGAAACTGAAGCGGGTGCTGATTCCATCTCGGCATCATAGGTGCTCTGGATTGAGTCGATGACCACTAACTGCGGCTTGGCATAATCGATAAGGCCAATAATGGCGCTTAACTCGGTTTCGGAAGCAACCATCATGTCTTTGGAGACAATGCCTAATCTCTGAGCGCGGATTTTGACTTGTCTGACCGACTCCTCGCCTGAAATATAAAGCGATGGGCCGATTACACTGCTAAAAAGATTAGCAACTTGAGTTAGTAGAGTGCTTTTGCCGATACCGGGGTCGCCGCCGATAAGCATAATCGCGCCGGGAACGATGCCGCCCCCTAAAACTCGGTCGAACTCATCGATGCCGGACAGCCATCTTGTTTGGTCTTCCTCTGAAATGTCGGCAATTGATGACGGCAGCGAAGTAGCGGAGGGTCGAGCGCCGGCTTTGGAGACGGGCGACGCGGTGATGACTTCCTCAACTAAAGTATTCCACCCCTCGCATCCCTGACACTTCCCAAGCCATTTCGCGGTCTCAAAGCCGCAGGATTGACATACGAATCGCGTCTGTTTTTTCACGTCTGTGTTACCTTCTCAGCTTAGACTAAAAGTAGACAACTGTATAGGTTATTATACCCGTTATGCTAAATTATTCAACGCCTGCTCTATCCACTCCTGAACCAATATTTTCGCTTTTTCAAGCTCCTTCTGGCGATCTTTTTTTGGCATTCTAAAATAAATATCGCGGATGGGAAGCTTTTTAAGATCGCTCACCTTCACTTGTGGAAAAGTCTTCTGGCATACATCAGGAGTCGATTGGCGCAGGATAAAGGCCATTAGGGGGCTGTTCAACAGGGCAACAATATAGCTGTGAGCGTACCCCGCAAGCCCGCCACATGCAAGTATACTGTTCCTGAAATAAGTTTGTTCTTCATGTATTGCAGCAACCGGACGACTTGCAGTCTGCCTCAGCACTATCGGCGTCGATTGGTACTTCTCGATCGAGCGAATACCGGCATATCGGCCATCCGGCAACTTTGGTCTCGTCCAAACCCATTTCGAGGGGGGATTAAGATGATAGGCGCTAATATCCCGCCCTTCCCGCATCAGTGAGCAGTCTTTCCATTTGGGTGCATCTGCTATGATAAGTTCAGCTGCGTTGCCCGAATGTACTCCAAAATCTGAAAAATCACATCGTCCGGAAAATATTGCCGCCTTATTAAGTGCTAATTCATCTTTTAAAGGACTTCTAAACGGAGCGGTTAGGTCATCAATTATCTCGGGGACGCCACGCTGCCATAGGAGGATTGCAGCCGGTTCAGTAACACTTGAGAATGCTGTTTCACCAATCTGTTCTATAAGTATTATGTGCCCCTCCTGTCGCATTTGAGCACGGACTAGGCCATATCCGCCTTGATAGCAAAAGGAATAGGGCACCAGAAAGGCTAAAATCCCCCCCGGCTTAAGCCAATGGATCGAATGTTCGACAAAAGACGAATGTAAAGAACGCCAACCTTTTCCTTTCACATTACTTGGCGCTTTTTGGGCATGTCGGCCTGAAAAAGACACCCAGGGTGGATTGCCAATAATTAAATCAAACTCAGGGGAAGGTTGTAAAGAAAGAAAATCAGCATGGACAAGCTGCTCCGAATTTTCTATAATAGCAGCCCTTGCCTCTTGAAGCGCTTGAGCGTCCTGTTCATAACCAAAAAGATTTAGCTGAGGATGGCATCCAAGGGTAGCCAATAGAAAAGCCCCATTGCCAACAGCAGGATCAAGAACTCGAAGGGAAGTAAGAGAAGCTAAATCGATCTGCTCAAGCGCCAATTGAACAACACGCCTTGCTAATGGCTCTGGCGTGTAGAACACCCCATGCTGTTTACAAAAGGCGCGGTCTTCTCGGCAATCGTTAGTCATCGAATAATGAACTGATTGATTCGTGACAGTGCTGTCGGCGTATAGCCTCGGCAAAGAGAGGGGCAACTGTCAGCACTTCAATCTTATCAAGGCGCTTTTCAGGCGTAAG
>JBAXQP010000330.1 GCA_037131655.1 bacterium
CTGCCCAGAAGTATCTCTCGACCGTGACCCGAGCACTCGCTCTGGCGCAGATGTCAGCTATGCGCATATCGTTGCGAATACTGATGGCGGCGTCTTTCATTGCCGTAGGATCAACCGGCAGTGTTTCAGAGCGGAGACGAGCCAACATTTTAATGTCGCTCTGCCCCAGATCCTTCACGTTCACCAGGTCGATCTGTTCTGCATGTACAACGCTAGCCACCTGTTCCTGGCTGCTCACGTTGTTGTTTACGGTTTCCTTCGTTGCCCCGCTTGAAATGGGTGCATCACTTGCATCACTCGTGCTCCCAGTATCTGCGGCCGCCATGTTCGCACTACTCGTATTCATAATGCCCTTCCTGTCTTCTCAACATCGCCAGTCATATATCTTTGATGTCTGGCAGTCAGTGTCACCAAAACCTATTGGTGGCTAACTGGGCACAATGAAAACACAGAGGGTAGCCGGAAAGGAACGGAAGCCTAATTTCCGCCACGTTTCCGTCTCATTTCCGGAGCAGCGTAGGTTGAAATATGAAGGAGAATGCCTGTCGATGGCGGAGATGCCGATGCAGCGATAAGGTCTATCAACGAAGGGAGCGATAGAACTTGAGGAGGGCTTTGAACTTTGGATCTACCGGTGCATGCGGCTGTGAGATGAATTCAACAAGAGGCGTCATATCAATATTCTCTTTGTCCCAAGATAGTTCATACGCGGTGGGATAAGTCCCCGTAGAGTCCTTAACTGCATCATCAGGCTTGCGCTCAATAATAACGCTGCTTTGATATCCGGGTACATTGACATCGTCATCCTTGTCAATGCCGTGCAGACCTTTTCGTGCCTCAATGAGAACTTGGCTGAATCTCTTCACTTCCAACTTGGTGAAAAGCTTATAACCAAGTGATGTTGGTTTATCGCGGCGCAAACCAGGAAACTCTTTACCCTTGGCACATTTCTTGGCAATGGCAAAAGCAAAGATCTTCATCATTTGGGATTCAGTTGTTTCGCAGGGTTTCCCATTCACTGTCAGAAGGAACTTCTCTTTCTTCGGGTCGAATCCCATGAGAATTAATTTGTTGTCGTGTGATTTCTGGTCGACCTGTATGCAGGGAAGATCAGAGATCTTTTTTGCTTTGCGTGCCGTGGTCTTTTGATTTTTTTGATGTTCCGAGCTGGGCAGAGTAATCAATTCATACTTCATGTCAGGGAGCGTAAGTGTTGAAAGCATATCAGCCAGTTCGTAGCTCAGGTCAACTGTAACGGGAACTTCGGAGATTTTCTTCTTTAAGTGGAAGAATGTGTCTCCCTCGCTTTTGTATTTATCCTCAAGAAAATCAATAACAGCCTGATTAATCTCGGCATCCTTTCCCATAGTGGGTTGGAAAAATAAGTAATACATAACGGGATTGTATATAGCATGCAGAAACTCAAAAAGGCTTAATCGCTTGGTCATGAGGATGCAGGGAAAGATAGCTTCTTCTTTCAGCTTGAGTGATTCGATGATGTCTTTAGCTGGTAAAAAAGAACACATTTCGTCATCGTCGTGTAGCGCTTCGATCCTTATGTAGCTGCCTTTTCCTTTGTTGGTTCTGATGCCGGCTGATTCGGCTAATACGACCATTCCATAATTGAAACAAGGGTCGCGCTTCAAGCATTCTGGTAGATACTTCAATACCGGCTCAAACTTGTTTAGAATTACTGTTGCGTAATTCTTACTGGCTTGGCCCTTATTTAGCGGGTTGTTTGGAAAGTGGAAATAGTCCTCAACGTCATGAATGTAATCGTGGCTGGATGATATGCATTTGCAATATTGTTGTAATTGGCGGACGTTGCCGGGCCAGTCATGAAGTAACAAAGGAAGTAATATGGCAACAGGTATCGTCCATTCTATTTTCGGGTCATGTTCCCTCAGGAAATAGTGGAATAAAACAGGGATGTCCGCGGGTCTCTCGGCGAGACTGGGAACTCTAAAACGCCATGTAAATCCCTGTTGAAGATCCTGTAGGAATATCTTTTCATCATTAATATCAATCCTGGTTGTAATGATTAGTCTCGTCGTTACCGTAATTTGATCGTTAATAGTTCCGCCAACTGGCAAAATTGTGCGGTGCTGAATGAATTGGAGCAAGAGAGCCTGATGCTCTTTAGGAAGTGCGCCGACTTCCTGTAGTATCAAAATGCCACCGTCACATTCTTCGATAATACCCCTATGGTCTTCTATGGCCCCGGGGAATGCGCCTTTCTTATGTCCAAAAAGTTCTGAGGCTATTTGTGTTTGGTTAAATCTTGCACAATTAACGAAATGTGCCCTTTGCTGTGATTTTTCCCTAGCGAGGAAAACCAAAAAAGAGGCGAGCTCATCTTTGCCTGCACCAGTTGACCCATGAATGATGATATGGTCATCCGACTCGGCAGCCTTTATTGCATATCTAGGATCAACAGTCGGTGGGATAAGAATCAATCGCGGTTTCTTTTCGTGATCTTGATATTGTGCGATTCGACCTGCATAGTGGCGTAAACGTAAAGGTGCCTTATCGTACTGCTCCTCCAGATTCAGTCCCTCCAATTTCTTGCGTAACTCCGCCCTGTCTGTCCCTGGGGCAAGCTGATTCGTTTTGTCCAATATCTGGAGTGTAATGTCGATACTCTTGCTTTGGTCTTTCATAGGGATGCCTCGTCCGGAATCAAACCAAACCGCGATGACATTTGCAATGGTGGCGGTTTCCGTTGAATTGGGTCAACCGGCAAATCCACAATTGATTGCCATGTGCACCCCAAATCGAATC
>JBAXQP010000331.1 GCA_037131655.1 bacterium
CAATGAGACAACGGCCATTACCGATGCTAAAAAATAAAACAAAAATCGTTTCATCTCAATTTGCCTCCTCTTTCAAGTGCCGTCATGAGTGATGGATTTCAGAAACTTGCCTAATTAACAGCGATCTGATCAATCACAAATCACGGTCACGTTGGTATTTTGAATAGACCGTTCTATTCACTTTATTCAATATACAGTACATATTTAAGTTTGTCAAGTAATTTTGAAAAATAATTTAGAAAAGCTAAATATTCTGGTGTTTTGAGATTAACTTGTTCACCGACACGCATATCCGGCATACTCTTAGGTTGAGAGGTGAGTGTGTGAAATGACAAGAAACGCGGAACCGGTGGAGATACTATCTGGGCTCTATTTGTTTGTTGATACTTGTAATGTGTATGTCATTAAAGAAGGTGATCGGGCCATTGCGATTGATTTCGGCAGCGGTAAGTGGATGGATTCCCTTGCAGATTTAGGTATTCACCATCTGGACCATGTGTTCCTCACCCACGATCACCCCGACCAATGCGAAGGGCTGCTCAATCGTCCTGAGTGGCCGTTTACTATCCATGCCGCCAGTGGTTACCTGCTTCCTCATGAAGTTGCGGACTTCCACTCGTTACCAACACTAGGCGTGGGGTGTCCTGCCAGTTATTCTGTACTCCCAAAAGGAATCCCCAACATTATCTATAATATGTACGAATTCTTCGACTTCTTTTGGGGCAAGAGGCGCATTTGCTTTATTGAAACACCCGGTCATGGACGGCATTCGGCTTCAGTGATATTGGAACACGCCGGCAAAGAGGTGGTTTTCTGTGGGGATGCAGCCTATGCCGATGCCAAGATATGGCAACCCTATCATCTCGAATGGGAGCACAGCCGGGGCATTGGGGCGATGGCCGCATGGCAGGGAGTAATGCATCTTCATGAACTCGGTATGGATATCCTGTGTCCCTCACATGGTCCAGTGATCGATAAACAACCGCGTCAGATGCTGCGCAGGCTTGCTAAACGCTTGATGGACTTCTTTATCGCCAAAGGTTGTATCTGTGCAGGTGAGAAGGATTATAATATTGAAACAGAGGCTGTCCTTCCAGGTGTCCGCCGTTACCTGCCGAGCCTCTATCAATACGGCGCAAATGGCTACCTGTTGGTCTCAAAGACAGGTGAAGGCTTGGTGGTTGATCCTTATATGCCTGATATGGAGGCGTTAGAGGCGCTGCTAAACCATCTTGGCGGGATTAAACCGACGGCACAGCTATGCTCGCACTATCATATCGACCACTGTGACGGCATCCCCTATCTGCGTCAGAAGTATGGGACTAAGGCATACCTGCATCCCTGGGTGGCGGCTCCTATTAAAGACATTCAAAATACCTTCGCGCCTTATCTGCCAAACGACTCCATCCTGCCCGATACCCTTTGGCCTGAAGTAGGGAAGTGGCAATGGAATGAATACGAGTTCGATGTTGCGCCAATGCCCGGTCAAACGTGGTGGCATTGCGGATTTATGACAACGATTAACTTCCAGCGCGTCTGCTTCGGGGGCGACTCCTTCCAGCCTACCTCAAGATGGAACGGCACTGGCGGCTACTGTGCCTATAATAACTCCCGTTTTGATGGGTTCATCTACAGCGCCAACCTACTGCTAGATTGGAACCCCGACATCATGGCAATGGGCCACGCTGCCGCCTATTACTTCAAACCCTCCCACGCCCGAGCCATCATCAAATGGGCCAAGAAAGCTGAACAAGCCACCCGCGCCCTTTGCCCCACCGGCGATCTGGAACAAGACTACTATATCGTACATGGCAATTCGAACCTATACAAGGCAAGTCTCAAAGACGTCCTGCCAAAATAGGCTTTTTGGATTACGTGAGACAGGACGTTAATTTGAGTTGACTAACCTTCTAGGAATGTATGGTGATGCGCGGGGGTAGTGTTAGAGTCCGAGGAGATTATTGATCCTGTCGACGTAAAGAATATATATGACAGCCATAATGGCGGCGATACTGAAGCCAAAAACGAGGAACCCTTTAAATCCTTCTTCTTTAATGCCGGCAGGGATACCAATAAGCAAGCCGGCAAGCGAAATAAAAAGAGGCCACTTGTAGTCGCTTAGGCCATACTCATATCCCAAATGGGGTTGCTTGAAGAACCAAGCCAGCCCTACAGCTAAAATGGATAATAGCACTGATAAGTATGAGACTTTATTCATAACATCCTCAACAATTATTGTAGCACTTTGCCGTTTGGCTGTCAACTACTCTCATCCGGCTTGAAATGTTGAGCCGAATGGATGGGGCTAGAAATAAGGGATAAATGCGAAGAAGTCGGGGTGCAGGATGTAGAGTACCGCTAAGGCAGAGATGGCACATAAGATAAATACAAGATTTCCAGAACAACCTTGATCATTGCTGCCGGGTAGTATAGCAAGTATTCCACCGGAAAGCGCAAGAAATAGGGGCAAATTGTAGTAAATGGAGTTTGATCCAAAATAAATATTGGGTTGCTTGTTGTACAGAGCTAATCCCAAAGCCGTTATGGATATTGCCAGCGAAAGCATAGAGGTTATGTTCATCGTTTCCTCGTTTGTTATTCTAACATATTGCCTCTCAACTGTCAACTTCCTTGTTTCGGATTGTATCCCCGGATCGAAATTGGAATGAAGCCGATTTAATGGGGCTTGGATTCGTTTTGAAGAAGGGACTAGATTGGATAAAAACAAGCGAAATAGATGATGGGTTCGATAGGTAAGGATAGCGGCTCAATAAGCT
>JBAXQP010000332.1 GCA_037131655.1 bacterium
GTAATAGCCATTCCCAAATACAATATCCAAACATGAATATTAAGAAAGCGCCCCAAATGCAGGGTATTATCCATACTATGAATATGAAAAGAAATGTAACAATCTAGGCAAGTATTAAATAAAGCTGACCGAGTGCCCTCAACATCTTAACACCTCCGCTATTCATATTATCACTGCCCTACTTTTTTAGAAGAGAAATTTCATTGGGAATTGACAGTATTAGAGCCATCAGCTTAGAAATCGATAGCATGCAAGACACAAAGCATTACATACATACGGCAGACAAGTCTGCCAAGAAGGGGAAGCTCAATGCCTAGTGAAATTCAACCACCAAGTACGGATATCAAGCTCGAAGGGAGCTTGAATGGTTTTTCAATGGACCAGTTCGTCAAAGCAGTTGGTCCTATCCTTGCTTCTGTTCCATTAGACCTTAATGCTCCAATCATAATTGATATGAGTAAAACCTCTTTCATCGAGCCGGGCGGCCTTGGTATGCTTTGGATGATCTTTCGCAAATTGTGTGAGCGCTACCCTACGGTGTCTATTAAACTGCCAGAGGATATTGCGATTCAGTACTATCTGGAGCGCATAGGATTTTTCTCCTTTGCTAAAGAATACGGAGCTTGCCTGGAAAATTGCCAAATTGAGGAATTCCCAGAGCACTGCGAATCATCCCATCTCCTCGAGATGACTTTTATTCGAAATGACTGTGATGTTAACGCAGTAACACTTAAGGTTATCAATCAAGTTTCAATCATCCTCAAAGAGACCCTTAATTATTCGGACGGCGATATTACAAGTTTTACCACCACGATCTCGGAGGCATGCCTTAATATCTGTGAACACAGCGGTAGTGATGGCATCGTCATAGCGCAGCGCTATCATTCGGCCAAAGGAGCTTTTGTAAGGATCGGGGTTGCCGACGCGGGCTGCGGAATCCGTGCAAGCCTGGCACAGAACAGACCAGAGGTCAATCAATGGTCTCATGAAAAGGCGATTGACTACGCTTTGGAAAAAGAGTGCTCACGATTACCCAACCGCGGACTGGGGCTTTATCGCATTCGACAGATAGTAAGTGATTATGGGGGAAGTATGCATTTGCGCTCAGGGAATGTGCGAGCGTATGTCATGGGGATTGATAAGAAGATCGATTTCTTCGAAGAAGATTACGAGCTTGCTGGCACGCAAATAGCAATACGACTCGCCAACCGTTTGGTGTAATCAAAATAATTTCAAAAATCGTACATTTATGCCTTGACAACAAGGGGTACATGGTGTATACTAGATCTTGTGAAAGCGATGAACGCTTGATTGTCTGGAGTAGTTGATGCTAGGCCGAGTGAAAGATATCAGTGTGCAAGCGGAGGATGACCTCATATTAGGCAGAGAGCCGGGAAGGCATATCTTGGAGAAGGTCAGCTCTGCATTGCGAGAGGTGCCCAATTTCACTGTTGTACCAGTGGATTTATCCTCGATCCGATTTATGGATTTTTCGGCTTCAGATGAGTTTGTTGTAAAATTGGTGAAACGAATAAGGGCTGAGGAGTTTAGTTCCCGCTTTATTGTGCTGAAAGGTATGAATGAGATGGTTCAAGAGAATGTCGAGGCAGCGCTGAAGTTGAGCGAGGAGGTTTGTGTTTACTATTCACCATTAAGTAATGAAGAGCCTCTCATTGCAGGCACAATGCCT
Organism: bacterium; assembly: GCA_037131655.1. Lineage (NCBI taxonomy): Bacteria > bacterium. The sequence goes on from JBAXQP010000332.1 coordinate 1,691, forward strand.
TCAACGCTTGAGTCAACCTATCAGTTGGCGCTTAAGCTAAACGTGATTACAGCAAGAGAACTCATCGAGGAAGTAGAGCAGTATCAGATGCAGGCACACAATAAAGAACACAAAACAGGGCCGCATGAGAAACTCAATATAGGCGCAAGCAGTAATCGCTTGACACGATTAAAAGAGATGGGTTTATTGGTACCAATCCGCGTTGATTCGTTAGCGGTTGGTGGGCGACAAAATGTATACGAACCAGTACGCTAGTTTTTTATTTGCCTACGTGTATACGTATTACACTTTACGCGATATAGCGAGTGAAAGAACTGTCTAGGGATTTATTGTTGACGGGATTTTTAACGTTTGCCACTCAGAATTTTGATTGGAAGGGAGTTAATATGAACCGACCTTTAGTTCACGATATCCAGGAATACTTGGATAGCGAGCAGATTATGTATGCAATCTATGGCGACGGGGATTCGCTTTTAATGGTAATGAATGGCAAAAACAATAACCATACCATTGCCATTTCGACCGATGAGGACGATCGATATATAAGGTTGTGTATCGAATATGGGTTTAAGTCCTCCCCAAAGAAGCACCGACAGATCCTCGAATTCATCAACCAAGCCAATCAAGATATGCGCGCTGGAACCTGTGTGTGTACCCCGAGCGAAGACATCAGGTATCTCCATGGTTTATGGGTGGGAGATACGCCTCTTGAATACCCGATGCTCGATCACTTGTTCAGGTACTCCATGTACTGTGCTGATCGCCTTGCTCCCGGGTTCTGTGAAATTATCTACAAGGGGGCTAGTTCTGATAAAGCGATGAAAGTTGCGAATAGGATCGCGTTGGAACATTCAAACCCTATTGGTGATAACAAGATGGACATGGATACCCTTATCAAGCAGATAAACGAACTTTCCGGTGAAGGAAGATCGGATGATCCTTCAGAGGACATCCTTGTGTTGGCCGAATATGATGAGATGCAGTCATTGTTGGATGAATCTGACAAAACAACCATCGATTCGCAGCCAGCAGAAGGTCCTGATGGACCCTATCAGGAGTTGCCCAAGCCGGCCCGTGGAA
>JBAXQP010000333.1 GCA_037131655.1 bacterium
ATTACCAAAGTCAAGAACGCCGAGCAAGCGTTAATACAATCGGAAGAACAATATCGAACGCTAGTAAACAGTCTGCCCGATCATGTCTTCCGCATCGACCGTGATCTGAATTATATTTTTACTTCACCCGGCCTCAATACTATTGCAGGGGTTCCCGATGCAGAATTTGTGGGAAAACGAGTTGGTGGGGTTCTGCCGGATGGCCATTACACTGAACAATGGAGAAAAACCCTTCAACAAGTCTTTGAAACAGAGATAGAGCAACAAGTTGAAGTTAGTTTACCGGAAGCCATGGGAGGCAGAAGTTACCATTTTCGTGTTCTACCTGAACTTGTTGAGGGTAAGATTAAGACTGTTTTAGCCATTGGCCGCGATATCACCGACCTAAAGAAAGCGGAAGAAGAGCGGCTTGACCTACAATTGAAACTTGCTGATGCTCGTCAACAAGAAAGCATGGGTCTGTTGGCAGGCGGCATGGCGCACGATTTCAATAATCTTCTTGCCGCCATCGCCGGTTATACTGAATTAGCGCTGATAGAACTTCCGGAAGACTCTCTTGCAAGAACATATCTCGAACAAAACGAGATAGCTATTCAAAAGACAGCCGACCTCACAAAGCGATTATTAGCCTATGCGGGTAAATCACGACTCACCAAACAATCGGTTAACCTTTATGAAGCCATGAAGGAAGCTCTTGCTCTACAACCTAAGCTGCCTCACGATAATCTACAGATTAGAGGAACAATTAATGACGGGCTTCCTGAGATCGAAGCTGACCCAACGCAAGTCAAACAAGTAATCATGAACCTCGTCCAAAATTCATTCGAAGCATTAAAATATAACGAAGGCGCGATATTTATAGATATGGATGTTGTCCAGGCCGACGAAGCCTTCCTTAAAGACTTCATTGGGGCGCCCGATCTTGCTCCCGGCAGATACATCTCCATAATAGTAGGCGACGATGGCCCTGGCATCGCACCTGAGATATTGCCAAAAATATTCGAGCCGTTCTTCACCACAAAATTTGCTGGCCATGGGCTTGGATTGTCAACGGTATTAGCTATCATGCAAGCGCATGGTGGTGGGATCAAGGTTGAAAGCAACCCCGGCGCGCTAACTGTATTTACTCTGATTTTCCCTCTCAACGAAGAGGCAATTAGCGCTAAAATACAACCTTTATCAGGTGATAAGAAAGACAGAGATGCCGATACAATCCTTATAATAGATGATGAATCGTCTCTTCGTTCCTTAACGAGTGAAATGCTAAAACACATCGGCCTGAAATCTTTGGAAGCAGAAAACAGTGTACAAGGACTTGATCTGTTCCGATTGAATGCCAACCAGATAGCAGTTGTTCTTCTTGACCTCACCATTGAAAAGAACAAAGCGGAAATCATCGTCCGTGAAGTTCATAAACTAATGCCTGAGATTCCCATTGTTATAATGAGCGGGTATGATGAACAAGAAGCTGAGAAGCGATTCACCTCCCATGAGATGGCAGGCTTTTTGCATAAACCTTTCTCAATTAGGGAACTCAAAAAAATGCTGTTTAAGTCGATGGGTAGGCCCCATTAGAACTGAGGTAATTAGTAGATGAATTCACGTGAACGGGTATTAACCGCATGCGCTTTTGAACGGCCGGATCGTATCCCGCGTTTTGATGGTTTTTGGGAATATCCCGAGTCTTGGCAAGAGCGTTTTGGCTCCCCGGATGGCTTGTCTGACATCTCTATCTGGGTCCCTGATGAGACTTCTAATCCATTAGGCGCGCGCCTGATCAAAGAAGAAGGGGGAGATTATTATTACGTTGATAGTTGGGGTCACACCAAACGCTCCCGTCCAGGCGCTTATTTTGAAGAATATATCAAAGCGTTAATCCCTCTAGGCGTTGACCCTGATTCCGTCCAATTCGATTCCCCCACCCTCGATGCGCGCTATCTTGGCGGGTGCAAGGATGAGCCTGAATTCAACAAAAAGCTGGATGAAGGTAAAAGCAAGTGGTGCGTTTTCGGCAAAACCGGGGGGCCCTACCTCCGCACCACCTTTGTCCGTGGTGAAGCGCAATTTTTAATAGACATCGCCGAAGACCCGGAACTTGCCAAAGCCCTGGCAGATAAAGTGGGCGATCACATAACCGCAGTCGGCGTCGAGGAAATCAAACGTTGGAAACTTCAAGATACCGGTATTTTCATCTACGACGACATGGCCTATAACGACAACCCCTTCTTCAGCCCTAAATCTTTCGAAAAAGTTTTCCTCCCCGCCTACCGTCGAATGATAAAAGCCTATAAAGAGGCCGGCGCGAAATACGTGTTCCTCCATTCCGACGGCAACATCCGTCCCATATTGGATATGCTAATCGACGCCGGTATCGAAGGCCTAAACCCCTTGGAAAGAAGAGCCAAAATGGACCCCTTCGAAATAAGAAAAACCTATCCAAAAGTAGTCTTAACCGGAGGAATGTGCAATTCCCACACCCTCATTAACGGCCCCATCGAGAAGATAGTAAGAGAAGCCAAAGAACTAATCGACTTGGGAAAAGACGGCGGCGTAGTAATCGGCACCCACTCGGTCAGCCCCGAAGTCCCCATAGAACACTTCGCCGCCTACCACGAGACTTGCCTAACCTACGGGAATTTTGAATAGCGACTGCTTGACTTCCCATTAATCGAAAAGTCATAATAAACCCGTTCCCCGCGCCGTTAGCTCAGTTGGTAGAGCAGCTGACTCTTAATCAGCGGGTCGTAGGTTCGAGTCCTACACGGCGTA
>JBAXQP010000334.1 GCA_037131655.1 bacterium
CTTCGCCCCATGGGCTTTGAGAAGAGCGACGATGTCTTTGTGACCTTTCTCAAAAGCTAATTCCATGGGTGTTTCACCAGATTTGGTTTTAGCATTAACCTTTGCACCTTTATGAATTAACAACTCACAGGTATCCTTTTGGCCTGCTAATGCTGCAATATGTAACGGCGACAGCTCTTTCACTCCAATGGCATTTATTTTTGCGCCTTTACTTATTAATAGTTCACAGCAATTCTTGTGTCCGAGCATAGCTGCGTAATGCAAGGGGGTGAAATTATCATGATCTTTCGCATTCACATTTGCCCCTTTACGTATCAAAAGCTCACAGACATCTTTTTGGCCAGTACCTGCTGCATATTGCAACGGAGTATTGCCTTCTTTGTCTTTGGCATTAACTATTGCCCCTTTGTTAATCAGAAGCTCACAGACATCCTTATGGCCAAGTGTTGCAGCCTCATGCAAAATGGACCATCCATTCATAATCTTTGCGTTAACATTTGCTCCATTGTCTATCAAGAGCTCACAGATATCCACATGGCCTGAACCTGCAGAAAGCATCAAAGGAGTGTTACCCAACTTATTGATGGCATTTACATCTGCCCCTTTGCGTATTAATAACTCACAGTGCTCTATATCACCTTTTTGGGCTGCAAGATGCAATGGAGGATTCCCGTCTTTATCTCTAGCATTCACATCCACTGCATCATCGATAGGAGAGTTTGGAGCCGATGTTTGGTCTTGAGATGCCAACATTTGGTGTTGGGGCGCATTCGTACTCCGCTGGCCCGTCCAAATGCCTGCAAAAGCATTGAAATTAAGGCAAACAAATATGAGAGGAAGTGCAATCCGAATGTATACCTTTCTCATTTCGAGTTCTCCTGTCGCTTCGATATCTGATCTATATAATAATACTCCACTTATTCGATTATTCCTGCAAACTTTCTGCAATCCTAGATAATATAATACTAATCTGAAGGGGTGCAACCGCAGGTTCGAGCGTGGCATAATAGTTGGAGTTTTTGATTGGGGGGAATGGGAAAATGGAATATTCACTTGAGCCTTTACCGAAGGAAGAAGTAATTGCGGCGATTGAGCGGCGGGGGCCGGTGCGGATTCCGATGTTGATGAACATTTGGTGGGGTGAAGGGTTGGAGGAGCAGCATGGGGCGCGTCTTGATTCCTTGTTTCGTTACCCCACGGACGTTGTGATGGAGGGCTTCCGCTTTCCTCCGGTCGAGTATCCCTGGTATGACCCTGAGGCGCGGGGGAAAATTGGGCATGACAGCGGGGGCGTGCTTTGGGATTGGCGCTACCTCGATGACTATATCGCGACCCTTCCCGATTACAACGCGCCGGGATTGTCTGATGCCACCAAGTTATATGTCGATGATGCCAGAGCTAAAAATCTCTATTATATTTTCTCAAAGTGGGGGTTATTTTTTGAGCCGTGCTGGGGACTGCGGGGGATGCAGAACCTTATGATCGATTATTATGAGAACCCCGATCTTATTCACAAGCTGAATGATGCGTTGTGTGATAACACTTGCGGCCTTATTCGAAGGGCGGCCAAAGACTTTCAACCCAATGGGTTCTGGTCGAGCGATGACCTAGGCCACCAACAACAACTCATGATGCGCCCCGAGACTTTCCGTGAGTTTCTACTTCCCTATTACAAGCGGGTCGGCAAGACTTGTAAGGAATTCGGAATGCACTTCTGGCTACATAGCTGCGGCGATAATACGGAGATTATAGAAGACCTAATTGAAGCAGGGGTAAACGTCTTCCATCCGGTTCAGAAGCACGCTATGAAAGAGCAGGAGATTGCGGCAAAATATGGCGACCGCATGACTTTTTTGGTTGGCTTCGATGTGCAAGACAAGATTGTAAACGGCACTCCTGAAGAAGTGCGGGCCGAAGTGCGGTATTTGATGGACACCTTCGATCGACCGGATGGCGGCATGTGCATCGCTGCCGGCAACGGAATTGTGGGCGGCACACCGTTTGAGAACATCGAAGTGTTTCTGGATGAATCGGTACGTTACGGCTACGAGCACAGGGCGAAAATGAATGGAGTTAAGCGCTAATGAAGTACGGGATCGGCAACTGGTCTGAGAAACGGGGCAATCATCGCGCCATCTTACATGTAGATGAAGCTGCAACAGTCGTGTGGGCGCACATCCCATGGCGGCGCAGGGATTTGCAACCTGAGTTAAAAGATACGATTGTCATCAATACTCAGACCGGCGAACGGGTGATGAATACCAGCCAAATGTGTATTCTTCGTGAGTTCGGCATCATCGTATTCGAGGCAGAAACTGCCGGTACTTATGAAGTTTATTACCTGCCGAATAAGCGCACCGGCGATTGGTGGTTTCAGTTCACCGAATATTCCCCCCCAGCGAATACCGCACGACCCGGTTGGTTGGCTAAGTTGAGGAATGGAGCTTGGCGGTTTAACACCTTCCAAGCGAAGGTAGTTGAGATACAAGCTCGAAGTGAGTTCGACCGGTTCGATCCGATGGAAGTGATTGCTACCTTTGAAGAGACCTGTAAGCTGACGCTTGCACGCCCAAATGAGCCTTATCTTCTCTTCCCCGAAGACCGCAAATTCCCCATCCGAATGACCGACGACCTACCTTTGCGATGGATTGAGAATGGCCCTTCATCATCGTTTAAAGGAACTGCTTGCCGCAACGAATACTATGTTTTTCAGATCGGTCTTTACGCGCTTCAGGAGATTGAGGATATAAAATTCCGC